>NZ_JBEXPJ010000025.1:0-75733 GCF_040611995.1 Lentzea sp. NPDC006480 | reverse complement strand
GCGCCTTGGTGCGGTCGAGCAGCAGCGGGATGTCGCCCTGGTTCGTCTTGACCTTGACCAGGACCTTGCTCCGGGTCCAACGCGGACGTGGGCTCGTCGAACAGCATCAGCTTGGGCTTCATCGCCAGAGCACGCGCGATCGCAACACGTTGCTGCTGGCCGCCGGACAGTTGCGCGGGATACGACCTGGCCTTCTCCAGCAGCCCGACGCGTTCCAGCAACGTCAGCGCCTCGGCCTGCACGGTGGCCCGATCGCGGCCGAGGACCTGGACCGGGCCTTCCATGACGTTCTCCAAGGCTGTGCGGTGCGGGAACAGGTTGAAGCGCTGGAAGACCATGCCGACGTCGCGGCGTTGCCTCGCGGCTTCGCGTTCCTTCAGCTCGTACAGCTTGCCACCCGCCGCGCGGAAGCCGACCGGGACGCCGTCGACCCAGATCCGGCCGGCGTCGATGGTCTCCAGGTGGTTCACGCAGCGCAGGAACGTCGACTTGCCCGCGCCGGACGGCCCGAGCAGGCAGACGACCTCGCCGCGCTCGACCTCCATGTCGATGCCCTTGAGCACCTCGGTGTGGCCGAACGACTTGCGGACCCCGATCGCCTCAACGAGGGCCATACGCACGCTCCAGGTAGTGCTGCCCGACCGACGCGATGGACACCATCACGAGGTACCAGGCCGCGGCGGCGAACAGGGTCTCCATGATCTCCAGGTTGCGCGAGGAGATGTTGTTCGCGGCATGGATGAGCTCCAGGAAGGCGATCACCGATGCCATGGAGGTGCCCTTGATCATGTTGATGAAGTTGTTGCCGGTCGGCGGGATGATCACGCGCATCGCCTGGGGCAGAACAACCCTGCGCAGCGTCGTCAGCGGGGTCATGCCGATCGACTTGGCCGCCTCGGTCTGCCCCTCGTCGACGCTGCTCAGGCCGGCGCGGACGATCTCGGCCATGTAGGCGCTCTCGTTGAGCCCCAGGCCGAGCAGTGCCGCGACGAACGCGGTCATCACCACGTTCGTCGGGACGCTGAAGAGCATCGGGATGCTGATGTTCTTGAACACCAGCGCGAGGTTGAACCAGATCAGGATCTGCAGCAGCACCGGCAGCCCGCGGAACAGCCAGATGTAGCCGACGCCGAACCACCGCGCGACGGGGTTCGCCGAGAGCCGCATCAACGCGACGACGACGCCGAGGACGATCGCGCCGCCCTGGGCCGCGATGGCGAGCACGATGGTGTTGAGCAGGCCTTCGAGCATCACCGGGTGCGTGAAGAACCCCGGCACGTCCTCCCACTGGATCTGCGCCTCTGCCATCGCCCAGCCGAGGCCGGCGATGATCAGGAGGATGATCGCGCCGCTGACCCACCGCCCGGGGTGACGCAGCGGCACGACCTCCAGGTTGTCACTTGCCATTGATCGCGGCCTTGGTGATCGCGCCCTGCTTGATGTCCCAGGTGGTGAGGATCTTGGCGTACGTGCCGTCGTCGATCAGCGCCTGCAGCGCACCCTTGATCGCCTCGGACAGCTTGGCGTTCTGCTTGTTGACGCCGATGCCGTACGGGCCACCGTTGATCGGGGCGAGCGGGACGACCTCGAAGTAGCTGCCGTCACCCGCGGTCTTCGCGACGTAGACGGCGGTCGGCAGGTCGTTGAGGATCGCGGCGACGCGGCCGGTGCGCAGCTGGTTCTGGTTGCCGGTGTCGCTGTCGGTGACGCTGAGCTGCACCTCGGGCTTGCCCTGCGCTTTGCACTTCTCGCTCTGTTCCTTGCCGAACTGCTCCTGCGAGCTGCCGAGGTTCACCGCGATGCCCTTGCCGCACAGGTCGTCCGGCCCCTTGACGCCCTGCGGGTTCCCCTTCTGCACCATGATCGTGATGCCGGAGGTGAAGTAGTCGACGAAGTCGATCTTCTGCTGGCGCTCGGCGGTGTCGTTCATCGCCGCCATCGTGACGTCGACGCGCTTGGTCTCGAGGCTGGTGATCAGCGAGCTGAACGCCATGTCGCTGTGCTCGGCCTGCAACCCGAGCTTGGCCGCGATCGCCTTGACCAGGTCGACCTCCGACCCCATCGGCGTCTTGCCGTCCTGGTCGTAGAAGTTGTTCGGCGGGTTCTGGATGTTCGACCCGACCTTGAGCTTCCCGCTCGACGCGATCTCGGCGGGCACCAGCGCGGCGAGCGCGTCGTCCTTCTTGACGCTCGACAGGTCGGACGACGGCGGGGTGCTCGTCTGGGTGGAGTCAGACGTGCCTCCGCAGGCAGCAAGCGTTGCGACGAGCAACGAGATCACGAGCAGGCGCGGCATCATGGCGGGGACCGTACAACGCTCCGTTGAAGACGTCCACAAAAAGTTGAAGCACACCCCTACCGCTACCCCTGGCGACCCCCTACGCGGTGGCGTGCCGGGCGTCGTCTCGACACGGGTTGTTTCCGCGAATAGGTCTCCGCATGCTCAATTCTTCAAAGGTGTGGACCTGCACGAAAAGGGGAGGCCGGCGATGGCGATGCCGATACCGTCCGCTCATTCCTGTCCGGACACGGACGTCCTGGTCATCGGCAGCGGACCGGCCGCACTGGCGCTCTCCGTGCTGCTGGCCCAACGGGGCTGGCTCGTGACCCTGGCTGATCCTTCCGCTGATTCCGATGCGTTTCCGCGGGTCATCGGACTGGACTCCGGAACGGTCCGCGTCCTGTCGAACTGCGGTGTCGGGCGGGCTTTGGCCGGAATCGGCGTTCCGGGCACCGAACTGGAATTCCACGGGCCGGTGCTGCGATTCCACCGCGGTCCGTTCACGATGTTCCACCAGTCCGGTCTGGAATCCGCTCTCCGGCGCCGGGCGTCGCGGCTGCCGAACCTGCGGATCCTGCGCGGCTCTCCCGCGTCGCTGCTGGTCGATCACGGCGACCACGCCTCGTCCCTGGTCGGCGACGAGCCGCTGACGTCGTCGTGGACCGTGAGCTGCGACGGCCGGCACGCCTTCCACGGCCGTCTCGACGGCTGGCGCTCTGGCCGGATCCTGCTGCCCGTCAGACCGGGCCTGCTCGACGTCGCCACCCTCGCCTGGCAGCTTGACCTGGTACTTCGTCACCGAGCGCACGACTGCGTGCTCGACAGCTTCCCCGTCGACGGCTCGCTGCTGCCGTCCGCCACCGTGCAGTCGCCGGACGTGCAGGGACCGCTCGACGAGGTGCTCGGCGGCGGCTTCGTCCTGCTGACCCGGTGCGACGTGCGCGGCTCGCTCGGAGCCGGTCGGCGCGCCTTCCTCAGCGACCTCGACACCAGGATCACGCAGGTGCTCCCGGCCGGTTCGCCCCCTCGATCCGGCGCGATCGTCGACACCGAGAACGTGTATGTCCCATTCCTGACGGCCTCCGGCGCGGTCGCGGCACTGATCCGCCCCGACCACTACGTCTTCGGAACCGCGACCACCCCGTCCGGCCTGCGGGAACTCGTCGACGACCTCCGCACGCAATTATTTCACTAGGCCGTTGGAGTGAATCACACCTTTTCGGGTGACCTGGTCAGGCGGCGAGTGACGTGGCAAGTGCGTGAAGTTGATCGGACGTACCACCCAACTAGAAGTCCTCGGCACGCTGATGGGCCACACCCTTTCCGGAAATGGACAGGTCGTTTTGCTCACCGGCCCCGTCGGCACCGGCAAAACGGAGCTCGTTCACACTTTTTCGGAAATAGCGTCAGGCGCGGGGATGCGCCACCTGACGGCCACCTGCACCCCGTCCGAACAGGCCTTGCCGCTGGGCGTGCTGTCCCAGCTCCTGCCCGTCTCGCCCGGTGCCGTCGCGTTGGATCCGGTCGAACTCCACCACCTGTCGACCCAGCTGATCTCCGGCGGTTCTCCGCTGCTCATCACCGTCGACGACATCCAGCACGCCGACCCTCTCTCGTTGGACTGCCTCTTCTACGCCGCCCGCCGTATCTCCGGCACCCGCGTACTGCTGCTGTTGACCGAAGCTGACGGCCCGGCGCCCATGCACACGTCCCTCTCTCGCGAACGCCACAGCCACCGTCTGCGCGTGGGCACTTTCGACTTGCCCGAAACCGCCCTGCTGGCAGGCGCCCGCGCGGCCGAGGTGCACGAGCTGACCGGCGGCAACCCGTTACTGGTCCACGCGGTGCTCGACTCCGCGTCGTTGCGCGAGGACCTGCTGGCCTGCGTGCACCGCAGCCACCCATCGGTGCTCGCGGCAGCGTTGGCGCTGGCGGTGCTGGGCAGCTCCGACCTGATCGGCGAGTTGTCCGGCCTGGACGCCGTCCCGCGGGTGCTGGCCGCGATGGAGGCCTCTGGTCTGGTTCGGGACGGCGCCTTCCGCCACCCGTCGGCCGCCGGCCACCTGCTCGACTCGCTCTCCCGGCACGAACGCGGCGACCTGCATCTGCGAGCCGCCCGCCTGCTTTTCGAGCGCGGCACCCCGGCTTCCGCTGTCGCACCGCATCTGCTCGCCGCCGACCGCCCGCTGGCGGCCTGGGCGGCTCCGGTTCTGACGCAGGCCGCGGAGTTGTCGCTGCAGGACGGCGCGGCCGCGCTCGCCGCCCGCTACCTGGAACTGGCCACTCGGACGGCCACCGACGACACGGCGCGTGCATCGGCCCGTTCACGGCTGGCCTCGGTGGAGTGGCACGATTGCCCGGTCACCGCGGCCCGCCACCTCCCGGCGCTGATGGCCGCCTCCCGCGCGGGTTTGCTGGACGCGCCGCAGCAACTCTCGCTGGCACGCCAACTGCTCTGGCACGGGCGCACCGCAGACGTTTCCGCCGTGCTCGGTCGCATGCCGGTGGCTGGCTCGCCGCTCTCTTGGCTCTACTGCCACCTGCCGGGCCACGCGCGCGCTATGACCACCCACCACACACACGAGTCCGGCCGGGTACCCCCAAATTCGATTCTAGTGAGCAGGTCCGACAGTGCCGGGGCGTCGGCGGGCGATGGGGCGTCCGCGGGCGACGGGGCGTTGGCGGGCGCCGAGCCGTGGGCGCGAGCCGTTGTCGCTCTTGAGTCGGTCCTCCGCGGCTCCCGGGACGTCACCGTTGCCGAGGAGTTGCTCCAAGGCACCAGAGCCAGCAGCGTCTCCGACTATCCGGTCACCGCGCTGGCCGCACTCGTCTACGCGGACGCCCTGGACGCGGCCGCCGAGTGGTGCGAACGGCTCCTCGAAGCCAGGCAGCGGTCCACCACCGTCCGAGCGATGCTGCTGGCGGTGCAGGCCGAGGTCAGCCTCCGCAAGGGTGATCTCACCAACGCGAGTGCCCAAGCCGCCGATGCCCTGACAACGATGTCAAGGCAAGCATGGGCCACCGCCATCGGTTATCCGCTGGGCACCGCTCTCCTCGCCGCCACCAGGGCGGGCGATCACCACGAGGCCGCACGGCTGGCCGAGGTACCGACACCGGCCATGCACGAGACACGGGCAGGCATCCACTACTCGTTCGCACGCGGACACCACCACCTCGCCAACAACCGGAACCACGCCGCACTGAGCGACTTCCTGGTCATCGGTGAGACGCTCGCCCACTGGCAGATGACCGACATCGTGCAGTGGCGTGCCGGCGCAGCAGAGGCGTGGCTCAAGCAAGGCAACAAAGCGCGGGCGAAGGCGCTCCTCCGGGACCCGCGCGGTGGGCACGAGCTGAGGCTCAGCGCCGCGACAGAGGAGAAGCGACTCAGGCCAGGACTCCTCCAGCAAGCCGCGGAAGAGCTGCAGGACCAGTACGAGCTGGCCAGAACGCTCGAAGACCTGAGCCGCGCCTGGCAAGCGGTGGGCGAGCACCGCAGAGCGCGCATGACAGCACGGAGAGCCGCGCACCTCGCGCAGAAGACGAGCCCGCACCACGAGCTGTCCGAGGCCGAGCTCAAGGTCGCGAAGCTCGCCGCCCAGGGCCACACCAACCGGGAGATCGCGGACCGGTTGTTCATCACCGCGAGCACGGTCGAACAGCACCTGACCCGCGTGTATCGCAAGCTCAACGTGAAATACCGGACGGACCTGCCCGCTGACATAGCGGGGTGACCGGGGGCACGCCGGGGAATTCCGGCCCCAGGTCGTTCGTTGAACGAACTGCCCCCAGGAACCAACGAGGAGGACCCCCATGGCGACGGTCGAGCTGACCACCGAGAACTTCGACGATGTGGTCGGCGGGTCCGGCATCGTTCTGGTCGACTTCTGGGCCGAGTGGTGCGGCCCGTGCAAGGCGTTCGGCCCCACGTTCGAGGCCGCGTCGGAGAAGAACGAGGACCTGGTGTTCGGCAAGGTCGACACCGAGGCGCAGCAGGAGCTGGCGGCCACGTTCGGCATCCGCAGCATCCCGACGCTGATGATCGTGCGCGAGGGTGTCGTGCTGTTCTCGCAGCCGGGTGCGCTGCCGGGCAACGCGCTGGACAGCCTGATCCAGCAGGCGCGCGACGTGGACATGGAAGAGGTTCACGCGAAGGTGAAGGAAGCCCAGCAGGGCTGATTGACAAAACCGGCATGCGGGTACCTGACGTGCATGAACACCGACACGTCGACCGCAGAGCTGGTCAACCGGCTCTCCGAGCAGGTGAGCAGGCTCGCGCGTGACGAGATTCGTCTCGCAGTCGCCGAGCTCAAGGACAAGGGCAAGCACGCCGGTGTCGGCGCCGGGATGTTCGGCGCGGCCGGCGTGTTCGCGTGGTGGGGCGGGCTCAGCGTCGTCGCGGGCATCATCCTCGCCCTGAGCCTCGTAGTACCGCCGTGGGCGGCCGCACTGATCGTCGCGGCCGCCCTTTTGGTCGTCGCGGGCATCGCGGCGCTCCTGGGACGCAGCCAGGTCCGGCGTGCCGCACCCCCGTTGCGGGTGGTGGAGAACGTCCAGCAGGACATCGCGACGATCAAGGAGCACGCGCACCGATGAGCGATCCCAGGGAAGAGCTGCAGCGCGACGTCGAACGCACCCGCCGCGAGCTCGGTGAGACCGTGGAAGCGTTGGCGCACAAGGCCGACGTGCCCGGCCGGGTGAAGGAGCAGGCGCACGAGACCAAGGTCAGGATGACCGCCGCCACCAACGAGGCGATCGACTCGCTGCCGGAGCCGGTGGCTCTGCAGGTGGAGAAGGCGCGCCGGCATCCCGCCGCGATCGCGGCGGTGCTCATCACGCTGGTCCTCGTCATCTGGAAACTTTCCAGGAGGAATGGATGAAGTTCCTGTACCGCCCACTGGGAATGCTGCTCGGCGCGTTGGGAGGGTTCCTCGCAACCGCGATCTTTGGTCAAGTGTGGAAAGTCGTGGGGCATGACGAAGAAGCGCCCAGCGCGACGATGCGGAACCGCACGTGGCGCGAGGTCCTGCTGGCCGCGGCGTTGCAGGGAGCCATCTTCGGCCTGGTGAAAGCAGCGATCGACCGCGGTGGCGCCAAGGGATTTCAGAAGCTGACGGGCAAATGGCCGGGCGACGAAGAGGATTGATCGCCACTGGAACCGGTCCCGGAAAACGCCCCTGTTGAGACGCAAAGGTACACACCAATCGTTTCGCGACTTAATCTGACGGTCTCCTGCGAAAGGGCCGGTGATGACTCGTCAGTTGCGGGCTCGTGCGCTGTCCTCGAGGTTCGAGCCGCTGTCCGGCGTCGCGGACGATCCGGCCCGCTCCCGGCTGGGCGTCGTGCGGTTCGCCGGCACGTCGTTCAACCCGGTGTTGCGGGACGGGCATCCGGAACTGACCGTGCATCTGGCGCCCGACGACCGCAGCGGGTTCGTCGAGATCTGGACGAGCTCGCGCGGCGTCGAGTCCGGTGAGCACAAGGCGATCACCTACGCCCACGACGGCGAGTACCTGTTCTGCGCCGGGCGGATTCCTCCGTGCGACGAGCACACCTACGCGGGCCGGCTCGCGTTCCGGGCGGCGCTGGAGCTCGCCGGGAAGCTCGGCTACCACCACGTCTTCCGGATGTGGAACTACCTGCAGGACCTCAACCCGCAGACCTACCGCGAGTTCCTGCTGGGCCAGGCAGAGGCGTTCGCGAAACGCCCGGTCACCTGGAGCGGCCTGCCCGCGGCCACCGTGGTCGGGTCGCTCGGCGGCGGGATCGCGTTCCACTTCCTGGCCTGCCGCACGGGCACGCCGGTCACGCTCATCTCCCCCAGCGGCGCACGGGGCGTCTACGTGCACGGCAGGTTGTTCTTCACGGCACCCTCGCTGGACGACGCCGAGGAGCTGATGAGCGCGGCGAACCTGGCGCACTGGGGCATCGACGACGGTTTCGGCCTGCACGACATCACGACCCTGAAGGCCTACGCGCGGCAACCGGGTGATCTTTCGCTGGCCCGGTTCGAGTGCGACACCCGCCTGGACCGCGAGACCTCGGTGGCCTATCTGCAGGCCACGCTGCTCCAGGAAGACCGCGTGGTGGAGTTCGAGGGCGTCGCGGGCTGAGGACCTTCTACCCCTGCGACCGCTTGAAAGCTCAACTATTCTCCCTCACATGCCACAGCCAGAGGGTGCCGAGCTCGACGCGATCAGGGCCAAGCGCGACGAGCTGCACGAAAAGTACGTCAAGCCGCTCGACTCGCGGGGTGGCTCGCCCACTCGCGGCGTCCACCACATCGCGTTGATCTGCAAGGACGTCGAGGAGACCATCAAGTTCTACCAGGAGTTCCTCGGCTTCCCCTTGGTGGAGCTCGTCGAGAACCGCGACTACCGCGGCTCCAGCCACTTCTTCTTCGACCTGGGCAACAAGAACCTGCTGGGGTTCTTCGACTTCCCCGGCCACGACCACCCGGCGTTCATGGAAACGATCGGTGCCGTTCAGCACCTGGCGCTGTCGATCTCCCCCGCGCGGTTCGACGAGATCAAGGCCAAGCTGGACGACGGCGGGATCGAGTACCTGGGCCCCGACCGCGGCGTCGAGGACAGCCTGTACATCCGCGACCCCAACGGTGTAGGGATTGAGTTCTACCGGGAGGAACTCGGCGAGTTCGAGGGCACGACCCTGATCAAGTGAACGGAGTCGCAGCGTGGCGCAAGAGGTCAAGGGTGTTGTCGCCAGAGGAAAAGGCCAGCCGGTCGAACTGACCACTGTGCTCGTTCCCGATCCCGGCCCGGGCGAGGCCGTGGTGAAGGTCCAGGCGTGCGGCGTCTGCCACACCGACCTGCACTACCGCGAGGGCGGCATCAACGACGACTTCCCGTTCCTGCTGGGCCACGAGGCCGCGGGTGTCGTGGAGTCCGTCGGCGAGGGCGTGACCGACCTGGCGCCCGGTGACTTCGTGGTGCTGAACTGGCGCGCGGTGTGCGGCAGCTGCCGTGCGTGTCGTCGCGGCAAGCCCTGGTACTGCTTCTCGACGTTCAACGCCTCGCAGCCCATGACCTTGACGGACGGCACCAAGCTCTCGCCCGCACTGGGCATCGGCGCGTTCGTCGAGAAGACCCTGGTCCACTCAGGACAGTGCACGAAGGTCGACCCCTCGGCCCGCGCGGCCGCCGTCGGCCTGCTGGGCTGCGGCGTGATGGCCGGCGTCGGTGCCGCCATGAACACCGGCGGGGTGTCGCGTGGCGACTCGGTGGCGGTGATCGGTTGCGGCGGTGTCGGTGACGGCGCCATCGCGGGCGCCCGCCTCGCCGGTGCCGCGAAGATCATCGCCGTCGACACCGACGCGCGGAAGCTGGAGTGGGCCAAGGGTTTCGGTGCCACCCACACCGTCAACGCCCGCGAGGTCGACGACGTGGTCACGGCGATCCAGGACCTGACCGACTCGTTCGGCGCCGACGTGGTGATCGACGCCGTGGGCCGCCCGGAAACCTGGAAGCAGGCCTTCTACGCTCGCGACCTGGCCGGAACCGTTGTCCTGGTGGGTGTTCCGACCCCGGACATGAAGCTCGAAATGCCGCTGATCGACTTCTTCTCGCGCGGCGGCTCGCTCAAGTCCTCGTGGTACGGCGACTGCCTGCCCACCCGCGACTTCCCGATGCTCGTCGACCTGTACCAGCAGGGCCGCTTCGACCTGGACGCGTTCGTCAGCGAGGAGATCGCGCTGGACGGCGTGGAAGGCGCCTTCGAGAAGATGCACCACGGCGACGTGCTGCGATCGGTCGTGGTCTTCTGATGGTTCTCCGCGTTGACCACACCGTCACGTCCGGCACGTTCTCGCTGGACGGCGAGACCTTCGACGTGGACAACAACGTCTGGGTCATCGGCAACTCCTCCGAGTGCGTGGTGATCGATGCCCCGCACGACGTGGACGCGATTCTGAAGGTCGTCGACGGCCGAAAGGTCGTAGCGATCTTGCTGACCCACGCGCACGACGACCACGTCCGCGTGGCCCCGGATCTGGCGCATGCCACGGGTGCTCCCATGGCTCTGCACCAGGACGACCACGTCGTCTGGTCGCTGACCCACACCGGCGTGATCCCGCACGTGGCGCTCCAGGACGGCCAGGTGCTCACGGTCGCGGGCGAGGAGATCCACGTGCTGCACACGCCTGGGCATTCGCCTGGTGCCGTGTGCTTCTACGTGCCGTCGCTGGGTGCGGTGTTCACCGGGGACACGCTGTTCCAGGGCGGCCCCGGCGCGACCGGGCGGTCGTTCTCGGACCGGCCGACCATCGAGAGGTCCATCAGGGAGAAGCTGTTCGAGCTGCCCGGCGACACCGTCGTGCACACGGGCCACGGCCCGGACACCACGATCGCCGCAGAGGCTTTCTAGGGGTCGCACCGAAGTACCGGGCTGCCTGCGCCGTCACTAGCGTCCAGGGAGCATGAGAAGGTTCGCGCTCGTCCTCATGCTCCTGTCGGGCCTCGTCACCACGGCCACCCCGCTGCAGGCACAGGCAGCCCACCCCAACATCATCTTCTTCCTGGTCGACGACATGTCGGCAGACCTGCTGAAGTACATGGACAACACCAGGTCGCTGGCCGGCAACGGCACCAGGTTCACCAACTACTTCGTCTCGAACTCGCTGTGCTGCCCGTCGCGGGCCTCGATGTTCACCGGTGAGTTCCCGCACAACACGGGCGTGCTCACCAACGTGGGCACCGGCAACGGCGGCTACGAGGCCTTCGAACGCCACGAGGGGCGCACGTACGCCGCGGCGCTGCACCGGCAGAACTACCACACCGGATACCTCGGCAAGTACGTCAACGAGTATCCGGTCGGCGAGAACTTCAAGGTGCCGCAGGGCTGGGACGAGTGGCACGTCGCCGGTGGCGGCGGCTACAACGAGTTCAACTACAGCATCACCGACTACGTCCGCGAGACCGGCGTCAAACGGCTGGAGCCGGGCCAGGACGTCTACCTGACCGACCGGCTGGCGCGCACGGCAGAGGACTTCATCGAACGGTCCCGCCGGGAAGCCCCGAACCGGCCGTTCTTCCTGCAGGTGGCGCCGTTCTCGCCGCACGCCCGAGTTCCGTTCCAGCCCGGCGAGGGTGAACCCCGGTTCCCGGCGGCCCACCGCGACCGGCCAGGCGGCGAGTTCCCGCAGGGTGACTGCGGTGGCCCGAGCTGCCCGAGCATCGACGTGGCGCGGGAGCTGCCGTCGTTCGACGAGGACACCGCGGACAAGCCGGCCTGGGTGCGGCGCGAACCGCTCGGGCCCGGCATCACCGACGAGCTGCGCCAGGACTTCCGCAACCGGATCCGCATGGTGCAGTCGGTCGACGACCTGGTCGGGCGGGTGCTCGCCAAGCTGACGCCGGCCGAGCGCGACGACACGTTCATCGTCTTCACCTCGGACAACGGGTTCCACCTCGGGCAGCACCGGCTGATCCGCGGCAAGGGCACCGCCTACGACCACGACGTCAACGTGCCGTTGCTGGTCAAGCGGCCGGGCAGGGCGGGCAACGGCGACTTCGTGCGCGACGAGATCACGCAGAACGTCGACCTCTTCGCCACGTTCCTGGACATGGCGGGCGCGAACCCCGGCGATCGCGACGGGCGCAGCCTGCTTCCGCTGATCCGCAACCAGAACCAGCCGGGCTGGCGTGACGCCGCACTCGTCGAGCACCGCAAACCCCAGGCCAGCGCGGACGATCCGGACTTCGAGGACCTCGCCGCCGCCACGCCGTCGTACAAAGCCGTCCGCACTCGCAACGACCTGTACGTGGAGTACGCGAACGGCGAGAAGGAGTACTACGACCTCAAGGCTGATCCGTTGCAGCACAACAACAAGCCGAACGCTCCACGAGCGGGCCAGTTGGCGGGGCCGTTGCGGGAGCTGGCGAACTGCGCGCAGAACTGCTGGGCCGCCGCACATGTGCAGGGAGGCTGAGATGAGACTGCACAACGCGTTCGTGGTCGCGCTCGCGGCCATGGTCATCGCGGCGCCGAGCAGCTCGGCCGCACCCGCGGAGATCACCGTGTTGACCGGGGACGACGAGGGTCCGGTGCCCGGTGCGTTCCTCGGGGTCAACCACCGCTACACGTTCGACGGCTACGGCACGTGGGATCCAGTGGCCGACCGGCCGGTGCCCGACGCCCTGGAGAAGTCCCGGTCGATGGGCGTGAAGGTGTTGCGCTGGCCCGGCGGGACGGTCGCCAACACGACCCAGTGGAAGGGCACGATCGGCGCCGACCGGCGGTGTCAGCGGGACGGCAGGATCGAGCTCGGCGCCGTGAACAACCCGGCCGACGACGTGCTGGACGGACGGCTGCCGTCGTACGGGCTCGACGAGCACATGCGGTTCACGGCAGCGCTCGGGGCACAGGCGCAGATCATGGTGCCGATGGCGATCGGGACCGCGGCGGACGCAGCCGACCTGGTCGAGTACCTCAACACTCCGGCCGGGGACGGCGTGAACCCCAACGGCGGCGTGGACTGGGCCGAGCGCCGCCCGGCCGATCACCCGCAGCCGTACCACGTCACGCGGTGGGAGCTCGGCAACGAGAACTTCCACCCGAACCAGCGGTACTGGATGTCGCAGAACGAGGACGAGGCGCTGGAGCAGTACATCCGCGGCGGCACGCGGCGCATCACCGATGAGCGGCTCGGCAAGCTGGCCACGCCGGACGGGAAGTGCGGCGGCAGCACGGCGGACACGCCCAGCGACGGCACGGCCGGGCAGGTGTTCGACCTCAACTACCCGTCCGTGCAGGATCTCGAACTGCGCGTTGGAGATGAGGTGTGGCAACGCGTGGACGTGCTGGGCGGTCCGCAGGCCAAGCAGTTCCTGCTCGACGAGTTCCGCGGCTCGGTGACGTTCGGCGACGGCCGGCACGGCATGATCCCTCCTCGTGGCGCGCAGATCGTCGCCTCCTACACCTCCGTCCACAAGGGATACGTGCAGTTCCGGGAGGCGATGCGGGAAGTCGACCCGTCGCTGAAGGTGTGTTCGTCGTGGGGCAAGACGGCGTTCGTGACGGCGGGCGTTGTCTTCGACTGCCTGACCGCTCACCCGTACACGCACTTCTCCGGCAGTGGAGCCGCCGACTGGGATTCCAAAGTGGAGAGTCATGACTGGCATGTGCTCGGAGCGGCGAACGAACGCCGGAAGTTCGCGGAGCTGCAGGAAGCGGTCCGGCGCAACGGCGCGGGAAATCCGTACGTGGCGGTGTCCGAGTTCGGCGCGCTGTGGGGGCCTGACGGCGGCGGGGTGTATCCGGAGTACACCTACTCGATGACCCATGCGCTGTACATGGCGACGCAGTGGATGGACTATCTGGAGCTGGGCGTGCCGTGGGTCGAGGGCAACGACCTGAGCTCGGACGGCATGTACACGTTGCTGGGCCGGGCCGGGTGTATTCGGCCGAGGCGTGGGCTCGTGAGGCGGTGCGGCCGATGTTCGACGCGGGTGGCGTGCGGGTGCGGCAGACGCTGACCGGCAACCCGCAACGGAACCCGGACGAGACCGAGATGTGCGACGGGCCGGGCACTCCGCAGGACCGGTGCCGCCAGAACTACGGCAAGCTGGCCGTGACCGCGACACGGGCACCGGACGGCACCGTGCACGTCATGGTCGTGAACCGATCGCCGGTGGCGGGTGACGCGGTGGACACGCGAATCTTGTTGCGCGGCTTCACCGGCAACGGACGCGCGCAGGTCCGCACGGTGGCTCCGGAACGCTTCTCCTCGGCCAACACCAAGGAGAACCCGAACGCGGTGACGATGGCGCAGTCGTGCCGAAGCGTCGGCGTGGACTCGTTCAACGCCGGCGTGCCGCCGCACTCGATCACACTGTTCACGTTGCCACGTCAGGGAAATCCCGGCTGCTGATCCTGGGGTCGCACCGAGATGGGCAGGGGGTGTTCGCGTGCATAGCTTGGGACACATGACATTCACCCGAAAGTTCCTGACCGTCGTCGGTGCGGCCTCCGCCCTCACCCTGCTGGCGGCGGTGGACGCCAGCGCCGCCATCCCGTTCGGGCAGGTGGTCGACGGCAAGGCGACCTTCTACGACGACCGGGGCACCGGCGCGTGCGGCGACCCGATCGACGCGAGCGGCGAGGTGCTGGTCGCCGTCTCGCCCGTCTACTGGACGGCGCCGAACCCCAACAACGACCCGTTGTGCCGCAACGTGTTCGTCGTGGCGACGTTCAACGGCAAGAAGGTGAAGGCGAGGGTCAAGGACAAGTGCATGGGCTGCGGCCGTGACCACATCGACCTGAGCCTGCCCGCGTTCCGCAAGCTGGCCGACCCCGACCGGGGTGTCATCAACCTCAAGTGGAAGTTCGTCCGCGGCTAAACGCACTTCAGGGCGGCGTGACGCCGAACCGGAGGATCACCCGGTTCAGCTCGCGCCGCCCTTTGACGTGCAGCTTCCGATAGACCTGGGTGAGGTGCAGCTCCACGGTCCTGGTGGTCACGCCCAGCTCGGCCGCGACCTCCCGGTTGCTCATGCCGCACGCCAGCGTCGCCGTGCGGGACTCCTGCGGGGTGAGCCTGCCGAGACGGTCCAGCCGGGCGCGCAGTTCCTCCACCTGCCGAGTCCACAGTGGATTTCCGGCGGCGATGGCGAGCGAGGAGGCGCAGACCGCGACGGCCTCCTCGTGTCTTCCCTGCGTGGCAAGCGCTTGCGCCAGGTGGTGCCGGGCGGGCAGCAGTTCGGCGAGCGCCCCCGCGTCCGAGAGCAGCCGGACCGCCGTGGTGAACCGCGTGACGGCGCGATCCGCGTCGCCGGTCAGGGCGACGGCGTGCAGGGCCCGGCCGACCGTGCGCGCGTCACCCCAGCGGCGTGCGGCGACCAGTTCGGCCTCCGCGAGCGACCGCGCCACCACCGGCCTGCCCACCTCGTGCGCGCTGATCGCCGCCGCGGAACACCACGGCAAGATGGCGGGATTCGTCATGCCCACCGCCTCCGCCGCGCGGCCCGCGGCGAGGAAGTCCGCGTACGCGCGGTCGTGCCGGCCCGCCGCCTGGTTGAGCCGTCCCCTGGCGAACAGCGACTCCCCCGACTCGGCACAGCCGAGCAGCACCTCCAGCGCCTCGTCGCAGCGTCCCTGGTCGACCAGTTCGCGGGCCTGCCTGGGTGGCGTGAAGTCCGGTTTCCCGGCCGGTCTGCCCGCGTACGTCAGCACGTGCAGGCAGTACTGGACGTCGTCGTCCGGGGCGCCGGACCGCAGCACCTCGCGGGCGAGAGCGATGGCGGTGGCGCGGTCCGTGCCGCGACGGGTCAGCCCGACCGCGCGCAGGGTGCGTTCATCGCAGTGCTCCGGAGAGGTCCTTGCGGCCGTTGACACCGAGCTTTCGGTACACATTGGACAGATGAACCTCGACGGTGCTGATGGTCAGGAACAGGCGTTGGGCGATGGCGCGGTTGCTCAGCCCGGCCTCGGCGAGGCTCGCGACCAGGTCCTCCTGCCGGGTCAACGCCCGCACGGTCACGGACGGGAGGCGGGCGAGCGCCTCGGACGCTTGCTGTTGGTGCCGTTCATCGCCGGTGCGCGCCGCGGAGACGTACTCGCCGCGCGCCGCGCCGTCGTCACCGCGGGCCGCCAGCCGATGACCGAGCTCCAGCCGGATCGCGGCCAGCTCGTGCCGCGCACCGGCCACGGCCAAGAGGTCGGCCGCGTCGGACAACAACGCCGTGCCGTCGCCTCCGCTGACACAGCCGAGCGTGGACAGGGCGGTGCCGACCGTGCGCGGCTCACCCCACCGCCGGGCCGCGGCCAGTTCCTCGGCCGCGAGCCGCTGGGCCAGTTCCTCACGTTGGGCGGCATGAGCGGCGAGCGCCGCTCTGCCACGCCACGGCGCGATCGCCGGGCTCGTGACGCCCATCGCGAGCAGGTGGTGACCGCACATCAGATGGTCCACGTACGCGGCCAGCGGACGACCCTGGGCGCGATGCACCGCCGCGCGTGCGGCCAGAAATGCCGGGCGCAGCGCGGACGACTGCCACCGCGCCTGGTCGGACTTGTTGGCCAGCAAAGTCTTCTCGGCCTCGTCCACGTCGCCGGCGTCGACCAGCACCTCGACGAGCAGCACCACGGACAGCAGCTGCAACGACTTCACCGCCGGCAACCCGCTCGCCAGCAGATCGCGCGCGGTGGCGAGATCACCGGAGAGCCGGGCGATCTGGGACCGGATCTGGACGTGCATGGTGTGGTCGAGCAGGCGGTCGGCATTGGCGTCCGCCGTGACCAGGTCACCCGCGGCGACCAGGACGATCAGGGCTCTCCAGAGGCAGACCGGGTCATCGCGGCACCCAGGCGCGTCCAGCGCGGCATGGGCGAGACGAGCGGCTTCCGGGAAGTCGGTGCCGCCGATCGTCTGCCGGATCGCCAGCGCGGCCGGACAGCGGGTCTGCTGGGCGTTGGTGCGGAGCAGCATGCCGAGTTCCCCCAAGTCAGCACCCGGCGCCTGCGGACTCCAGGACCGTCGGCGGCCGTGGGCAGGACGACGAGATCCGGCACCGGAACACACCGGGCCGGCGGTCTCACCCTCCTCTTCTTCTGGACCGTCTTGCCCTTCTTCGCTGTCCCCATCAGCTTCTTCGGGCACGGACGGCAACGCGGCGGAAGCTTGCGCCCTGCCGCGACGAGCTTCTGACAGCCGGCCTTGGCCGGCTTGAGTAACTCGGCGCGCAGGGCGGTGACCGCTGACGCGTTGACCGGCACAGCCGAACCGAACACGAACGCGAGAGCGCTCACACACAATGCGAATCTGTAGCTGAGCACGCACGGACCGTACGAGCGACTCGCCGATACTGTCAATACTCAGGACAGTCGCACTATGAGACTGTCCGCAACTGGAGGTATTGTCAGCGCATGCAGTCCAGGCCGTTCCCCAGTTCGTCGCAAGCGGAGGTCGTCACGGGCGATCGAGGAGCGCGGACCACACCGGAACGCCTGGCGGTCGTCCTGCGCCGGTACCGCGAGGCGATGCACCAGGCCCTGGAAGCACAGGACTACCGCCCGGTGCCGCCGACCGCGCTGTGGTTCGTGATCGAGCTGGCCCGCCAGGAGGGCACGGTCGGCGACCTGGCCAGGAGGCTGGAGATCACGAAGCAGGCCGCGAGCCGCCTCGCCGACCAGCTCGTGGCGCTCGGCTACTGCGACCGCGAACGCAGCGAGACCAACCGGCGACAGGTGCTGTTGCGCTCCACCGCCGAGGGGCAGAGCGCGGCCATGGTGCTCCTGGCCGCGATCCAGAAGGTCGACGCGGGCATGCTCGCGTCGCTCGACGCCGGCGAGCGCGAGGTGTTCCAGCGGGCGCTGGCGCACATGCTGGGGTAGCACCGAAGTTCCGCACGGGCCGCCGCGTCCCTAGCGTCGAAACCGTGCGAACACTCTTACGTCCACAATGGATTGTCCTGTTGCTGGCGCTCGCCGCCTCACTGCTGGCGTCGCCCGCCTCCGCTGCCCCGCCGTACTCGGTCACCCTGGTCAACTCGACCGGCGGCCCGGTCTGGGTGGGCAGCGCGGTGAACGCCGACGGCTCGCAGAGCCTCGACGGGCTGCCGATGCTCAAGGCCGGCGAGTCCGCCACGGTGCGCATCCCGCTCGGTCCGCGCAACCACTGGCGCGGCAAGTTCTTCGCCCGCCAGTACTGCACCGGCGAGCCCGGCTCGACCTTCCACTGCCTGGTCGGCGACTGCGGCGCCAGGCCCGCCCACTGCACCACCGGCGAGCAACCGGTCAGCCTGGCGGAGTTGAACTTCGACCCCGCCGACGCGCCCGCGCCCTGGTACAACGTCAGCTACGTCAACGCCGTCAACGTGCCCGTGACCATCAACCCGACCAACGGCCCACCGCCCAACGGACAGTTCTGCGGCACCGCCGGATGCCCCGGCGCGTTGCTGCCCGACTGCCCGGACGCGAACCTGCGCAGACATCCGGGCACCGGCAAACCGATGCTCTGCGTCAACCCGAACCGCGACGCGAAGACTCCCTACAGCAACGCGATCGCGCGCAACTGCCCGAAGGCCTACAGCTGGTCCAAGCACGACCAGGAGCCCGGCAACCGCGTCATGTTCAGCTGCCGCGACTGCAACAAGCTGACCGTCACGTTCCACTAGCTAGAACCGCGGGGGCCGCTTCTCCAGGAACGCGCTGACACCTTCCTCGTAGTCGGCGCTGGAGGCGGCCTCCGCGTACAGCTCCCGCACGAAGTCGTCCTCGTGCCCGCCGTCCGTGATCGAGTTGATGATCTTCTTGGCGCCGCGGACGGAGACCTGCGCGCGGCCCGCGATCTGTTCGGAGAGTTCCTTCACGCGGGCGTCCAAGGAGTCGACGACCTCGTTGACCAACCCGATGCGCAACGCCGTCGCCGAGTCGATCAAATCCGCCGAGAACAGGATCTGCTTCGCCCACGCCGGGCCCACCGCGTCGACGAGCGCCTTGGTGGACGTGAAGTTGTAAACGATGCCGAGTTTCGCGGGCGTGATGCCGAATCGTGCATCGAAAGATGCCACCCGAATGTCGCAGGCGAGGGCGATCTCGCACCCACCGCCGACGCAGAAACCGGAAATCGCGGCAATCGTCGGCTTGTCGAGCTGGGCAATGGCGCGTTCGCCGTTGTGAACAGCCTCGCCGTAGTGAGCGGCACCGGCGGCACCCCTGCGCAGCGTCGAGAACTCGGCGATGTCGGCACCGGCCGAGAAGTGCCCACCGCCCCGGATGACCAGCACGCGGATGCTCTCATCAGCGGAAACGCGTTCCATGAGGCCAGGCAGGGCCGACCACATGTCGTAGCTCATCGCGTTGCGCTTGGCCGGGCGGTTGATCGTCAACGTGGCGACCGGACCGGCCGCGGACAGCTCCAGGAACTCGCTCACAGGCCGCACGATACCCAGAGCCTTCTGGCGCCACGCCCGGTCTCAGATGGGAACAATGCGTTCACGCCCTTGTAAAGTCCCTTGCCGAAGAAGGGAGGGAAGTGTGACCGCGGCCGGCATCGGTGCCTCCACCCTCCGCACGTTCGCGGTGCGGTTGCGCACCAGTGCGCCCGTCTCGGCGCGCATCCTCTCGGAACTGGCGAGCGAGCTCGACCGGGGCGGACCGGTGGCCGACCTGCTCTGTTCGCACAGCGCCGTGCACAGCCCGCTGTTCGGCATCCAGGCGCTCGCGGGTGTGCGGTTGCTGATGCTGTCAGGAAAAGCTCCCGAGCTGAGTCAGCGGTTCGCGAGCGCGCACGCCGCCGCGATGGCCGGCGAGTCCGACTCCACGGCGCTGCTCGCGTGGCTGGCGGCGAGAAGAGCGATCGTCGAGAACGCCGGCGAGATCCTGGCCGCGCTCGACCGGACGGTCCAGCAGCACCAGCCCAAGACCGCGGGCTTCCTCCTGAGGGGCCTCACCATGATCGGCGCGCCGAAGGTGAGACTCCTCGAACTGGGCGCCTGCGCGGGACTGAACCTCATCCTCGACCGCTACCGCTGGTTCGGCCTCGGCTGGGAGTGGGGTGAGAAGGACTCGCCCGTCAGGCTCGCCGCTGTCGGTCCGCAGCCGCCCGAGCTGGAGATCGTCGACCGCGCGGGCTGCGACCTGCAACCACGCGACCCGTCCGATCCCAAGCACGCGATGATCCTGCACTCGTTCATCCCGCCCGAGCACGACTCGCTGCGGTGGGACCTCGACGACGCCATCGAGCTGGCCGCGAAGGTGGGCGTGAAGGTCGCCCGGTCGCCGGCCGGACGGTGGCTCAGGGAGAACCTCGTCCCGCCCGACGAGCGCGGCACGTACACGGTGATCTGGCACAGCTCGTTCTGGGCGTACCTGACCGAGGACGAGCGCAACGAGATCGAGACGACCCTGACGGCCGCGGCGGGGTCGATGCCACTCGCGCGCGTTGCCTACGAGTCGATTGATTTTCGCTCAAACCCCAGGCTGACGGTCACCATCTACAGCTAGCCTCCGGCGCCGTGAAAACGATCCGCGCCACCCTGCTGGCCATCGCTCTCATCACCGCGACCGCCGCACCCGCCCATGCCGTGACGGACTACGACCTGGCGTTCCACTGGGCGCCGGTCCACTACCAGGACACCGACTCCTCCGACTACGACGCCGACTACCTGTCCACTGTGGACTTCGACGGCGACTGGAACACCCTGAACAACTGGGAGAACCAGACCCAGCTCAGCAAGCTCACCGGCGCCGCCTACTACTCGGTCGTGGAGACGTCGACGCACTGGTTCCTCGTCTACAGCTTCTTCCACCCGCGCGACTGGGACGACCAGCCAGACCCGTCCGGCACCACCACCCACGAGAACGACATGGAGGGCGTGCTGCTGACCGTCCGCAAGGACAGCGGGTTCGGCCGGCTCGAAGCCGCGGTCACGGTGGCGCACAGCGACTTCTACTCCTACGTACCGGCCGGGTCGACGTTCCAGAACGGCGCCGAGACCATCGACGGCACACTGCTCCTGCAGAACGGCCGTCCCACCACCCGCCAGGAAGCCAAGGGCCACGGCCTCTACCGCTGGGACGGCAACAACTTCCCCGGCGGCGACGGTGTCGTCTACTACCCCGCCGCCACCGGCGAGGTCCCGTCGGGCGGCAACGACCGGAACGTCAACTACCGCCTGGTGGACACGCTCGCGGCGAACGGGATGTGGGCCCGCCGCAACAACTCCGAGACGTACGCGTCGTTCGGCACGTTCCGCGGCGACAACGGCAAGGACAACGCGGCCAACACGGCGTGGGGCTGGGACGACCACGACGACGGGGCGATCTACCGGGGCTTCATGGCGACCGACCCGGCGTTGCTGGTCGACAAGTACTTCTCCAACAAGGGCAGCTTCAGCCTGACCTACACGCGCAACGCCTTCCGCTGAAAGGCCTGGAGAGCCTCGTCGATCGCGGGGTTTTGCCAGCGTTGAAGGTTGACGGCGAGCGACACCTGTCGCTTGCCGTCCGCACGGTGGAACGACCACGTGCCCGCGCCCCACACGGACCCGTCGTGGCCCCAGAAGTCGCCGTGCCGGTGCAGGCCCAGCCCGTACTCGACCGTCGAGCCGTCGAAAGCCACCACCGGGCCGGTCCTCCGCATCTCGCCCAGCGACTCCCGCGACACGATCTTGCCGTCGAGCAGAGCCGCGAAGAACGTGTTGAGGTCCTCCATCGTCGAGATCAGCGACGCCGACACGCCGACCCACGACATGTCGTAGACGCTGTAGTCGCGCGGCGGGTCGAGCAGCCCGAACAGAGCCTCGTACATCGGCGCGTGCGGTCCCTCGATCCGCGAGCCGGTCGGGAACATCGTGTTGCGCAGCCCGGCCCGTTCGACGACGTTCCGCGTGATCCACCGCTCGGCCGTCATCGACGTGACCCGCTCGATCAGCCGCCCCAGCAACAGATATCCGGTGTTGGAGTAGACGCCCGGCTCCACCCGCGGTGCGTCGACGCCCAGTTTGATCAGCTCGCGCGGGTAGAAGTGCCGGAACTGGTTGTCGTCCAGGCTTCGCGCCGAACCCTCCAGCAGCGACGGGAACGCGAGGAACCGGTAGTCCGCGAGCCCGCTGGTCATGTTCAGCAGCATCCGGACCGTGGCATCGCCGTGCACCGGCGTGTCCAGCTCGATCTTCCCGCGTTCCACCAGCAACATGATCGCGGCGGCCGTGAACGTCTTGGTGACACTGCCGATCCGGTGCCGCATGCCCGGCGACGCGTCCCCCGCGGCGCCCTGCCACACCCCGCGCTCGTCCCGCACTTCCGCCCACACACCAGGAACTCCGGCCCGGTGAATCGCCTCCAGCTCGGCTCTCATGTCAGCGCCCTCCGCAGCACGTCACCGATCTCCGCGAACTGGCGTTGCGACACGTCCGCCGACAGCAGCGCCTGTGAACCGTGGAACGTGCCCGGCCACTGGTGCAGCTCGACCTGGACGTCCGACTGCATGAGCCGCACCGCGTAGGCGATGTCCTCGTCGCGGTTCGGGCAGAACTCGGCGCTCGCGATGTAGGCGGGCGGCAGATCCGACAGGTCCTCGGCACGCGCTGGTGCCGCATACGGCGTCGCGGGCTGCCCACCCAGGTAATGCGCCCACGCCTGACCGGCCTTGGCGCGGTTGTACCAGGGCGTCTCGGTGAAGTGCCGCGCCGACCACGTGGTCAGCCGGTCGTCGAGCCCCGGCTGATGCAGCAGCTGGAACCGGATCGGTGGTCCCTGCTCGTCGCGGCTCCTCAACGCCAGCGCCGCCGCCAGCCCACCGCCCGCGCTGTGCCCGGCGACCGCGATCAGGTCCGGGTCGGCGCAGTTCTCGTGCGCCCACCGCAGCACCGTCCAGGCGTCGTCCAGCGCGGCCGGGAACGGGTGCTCGGGCGCGAGCCGATAGCCCACCGAGATCACCGTCGCATTGCTTCGCGCGGCGACCCGGGACGCCCACGGATGCTCGGTCACGACATCGCCCATGCACCAGCCGCCGCCGTGCATCCAGACGACCGTGCCGTGCGCGGCGTGCGGCCGGTAGATCCGGACGGGCACGCCGGACACCAGCAGGTCCTCGACCTCCATGCCCTCGGTCTCAGCCGGGATGCCCGCGGCCAGCTCGGCGAGAATCTGGCGTTCCTGCTCGACGTCGGTCAGGTCGGCCTTCGGGAAGAACGGTACGAACGCTTCCAACTCGGGATCCATGCCGTAGATCCTCGCGGGGTTCGGGGCGTCGTTCAGCCGACGCGCGTCGCGCAATCCGGCCCGGTGGCGCGCCGATCGTCGCTATCGTCGTCGGCATGGAGGCGCTCGCGACCCGGCTGTCGAACCTCGACTCGCACGTCGAGGGCGCGATCCGCGTCGTCATGTTCTACGACACCCTGATGCGCCGCCGCGTCGATCTCCCCGCGCTGGCACGGGCTTCGGCGGGCCTCGCGGAGTGCGTCGCGGGCATCCGCCTGCACAGCACGGGTCGCGTGATCCGCATGTCGCCCGCCGGCACCCCCGCGCCCGAGCCCGCGACCACACCCTCGTCGACCGCCACGATCACGCTCGACGAAGAAGAGATCGGCCTGGTCTGGCTGGAACGCCCTGACCTGCCGCACCACCTCGATGAGGTGCTGCTCGACCGCCTCGCCATCGCCACCGCTGCCGTCGTCGAGCGCTATGGCCCCGCCCGCACCACCATGGCCGACCCCGCCCTGGTCGAGCTCGTCCTCAGCTCAGACAGCGACGAAGCCGGTCGCGCCCGAGCCTTGCGCCTGCTGGGTTTCCCACCCGATCAACCCGTCCAGGTCGCCGCCGTCCGCTCCTCCCTCCCCCTGGACCGCCTGGCCGCCCTCGCCTGCCCCTCCCGCCTGGTCAAAGCGGCGGAGATCGCAGGTGTCGGCGCCATCCTGGCCACCAAGCTCGGCGACTTCCCCGACGGCGTCCGCGCGGGCATCGGCACCGCGAGCTGTCCCGCCCAGTCATGGCGCGAAGCCCAGACCGCGCTCCGCTTCACCACGCCGCGCGCCCCGGTCGTCCACTACCTCGATTTGGGAGCGCTGGCGCTGCTCGCCCACCTCCCCGAAGCCGTCCTGCGTGCGAACGCCGACGTCGCAGCCATCTCCGATCTGCCGGCGGAAGACCTCGAAACGTTGGACGCCTACTCCGCCACCGGCTCGCTCCGCAAAGCCGCCGACCTCCTCCACCTGCACCACAGCAGCGTGTCCCGCCGCCTCGACCAGATCGGCAAGGTCCTCGACGTGTCGGACGTCGGACGGATCCGCCTGGCGCTCGCCGCCTTCCGGCTGTTGTGACCCAGACCGCAAACGTTTACAGTCTTTTCAGTAACACGCCGCCGCTCAACGTTGCCTTCACTGTGGAAGAGGACGTCGAATGGACGGCAGGATCAACCGCCGACTGCTGATGAAAGCCTCCGTCGTGGCCGCCATCGCCACGCCGGTACTGGCCCGAACGGCACTCGCGGCCCCGATCGCACACTCAGCTGCGATCCCGGAACTGCCCTGGCCCGCGGCCAACGAGATCGTGCGGAACACGAAGCTCCCGTCGTTCCCCGACAAGAACTTCGACGCGACCGCGTACGGCGCCAAGGGCGACAACAAGACCGACAACACCGAAGCCTTCAAGAAGGCCATCGCCGCCTGCAACGCGGCCGGCGGCGGCCACGTGATCGTCCCCAAGGGCACCTACGTGACGGGCGCGATCCACCTGCTGAGCAACGTCGACTTCCACCTGGAAGACGGCGTGCTCATCAAGTTCTCCGGCGACGCCTCGAAGTTCCCGACGGTGCTGACGCGCTACGAGGGCATCGAGTGCATGAACCGCTCCCCCATGGTCTACGCCCACCAGCAGAACAACATCGCACTCACCGGCAAGGGCACGCTCGACGCGGGCGCCACCGGCTCGTGGAACAAGGGCAGCGACCGCGCGTACCTGGAGTCGTTGGTGGCCAAGGGAACCCCGCCCGAGAAGCGCGTGGTTCCCGGTTCCGGCAAGAACATGCGCTCGACGTTCATCGAGCCGTACTCGTGCGACACCGTGCTGATCCAGGGCGTCACGCTGAAGAACCCCAAGTTCTGGCAGCTCCACCCCACGCTCTGCAAGAACGTCACGGTCGACGACGTGCACACCGACCCGTCGACCGCGTCCAGCAACACCGACGCGTGCGACCCGGAGTCGTGCGACCACATCGTGATCGCCAACAGCGACCTGGGTGCGCACGACGACAACGTGGCCATCAAGTCGGGCCGCGACGAGGACGGCCGCCGCGTCAACGTGCCGTGCCAGAACCTCGTCGTCGTCAACTGCCGCATGAACGGCAACTGGGGCGCCATCACGTGCGGCTCCGAGCAGACCGGCGGCATCCGCAACGTCTACGGCTACAAGCTGAACTGCGTCGGCGCCACCAAGTTCGCGCTGTACGTCAAGTCGAACACCAAGCGCGGCGGCTTCAGCCAGAACATCAACCTGGACAGCGTGTCCGGCGTGTTCGAGCGCTCGTTCGTCTACGTCACAACGACCTACAACTCGCAGACGGGCAACAACGTGCCGAAGTTCGGCCCGTTCTCCATCTCGAACTGCAGCAGCACCAAGGCGTCCAAGGTGCTCGACGTGTCCGGCCTCTCGCAGGAACACGTGAAGGGGCTGGAGCTGAAGGACTCCAAGTTCACCGTCAGCTCCACCACCAACACCGTCAAGAACGTCGACGGCCTGAAGTTCACCAACGTCACCGCGAACGGCAAACCGATGACCAAGTAACCCGTTCGAGTGCTTGAGGAAGGGAGCTTTCCCGAACCTGGGGTTCGGGAAAGCTCCCTTCCTCAAGATCAGGCAGCCCGCGGGTACAGGCGCGCCATCCCGGGCGGCGCGGCGAAGGGTGCCCACGTGCCCTCCGCCTGCGCCAGCCGGTCAGCCACGACCCACAGAACGCTGGAGTTGAAGCCATATCCCAGGTGTGACGACGACACCTGGACGTTCTCCCGCCGCGCTCCGGGTTCCTCGACGCACGACTCCCACGAGACGATGCCGTCCGTCTTGGAGTAGATCGACGTGGCGGGCACCGGGATCGGCGGCCGCGTCGACTCCACCGGCGGGAACTCGTCCTTCGGGATGTGCAGGCGCGAGAACAACGCGAACGCCGGCATCGCCCGTGACTGCACGGGATCCGACATGTTGTACGGCGAACCCATGGTGATCACCTGACGCACGCGGTGCGGGTGGTCGCGCGCCATCTCGCGCGCGAAGATCCCGCCGAGCGACCAGCCCACGATGGATACCGGGCCGCCGTAAGCGTCAGAAACCTTCTTCACCAACGCGTGCATGCCGTCGACGGCCTTGCGCGTCGGGCCGATGTTGCGGCCCAGGCCCCACGGGTTGACCTGATAGCCCAAACCGGACAGAAAGCGGCGCAACATCACCGTGGACGAGTCAGCGGCTCCGAGGCCGGGAAACACCAGAACCGGGTGACCGTCACCCGCCGGCGCACCGCGCAGCATCGACCGGGTGGCGACGAACTCGCCGACGTCCAGGGCGCAGCGGGTGGGCTCGGTGAGGTACCAGAACAGTCCCGGCGCGCTTCCTCTGACGAGGTGCAGGGGAGAAGCAGGAGCAGCAAAGTCGAAGACTTCGTCTGAAGGTACGGCAGACATAGGAGCCTCCCCACACGTCGACAACCCCGAGCCGGCGCCCTGGGCCACGTTGCCCAGTGAGTCCATGATGTTTCGTGAACGATCTTTTCGCCAGTACTTTCGAGTCTCGATTCGCCACGTCCAGGTAACACGTTGGCAACCTCACACGTGTGCAGTGCCTCTCACCTGCATGGACGTCGATTCAGAAGGAAAGCTCCTCTACCATTTTTCAAGTGGATCGGATGAGCTCACTGGACGCAGGCTTCTACTTCATCGAGGACGAGAACGTGCCGATGCACGTGGGCTCGGTCCTGGTTTTCGACGGCCCGGCGCCGTCATACGGCGACGTGATCCGCCTCTTCGTGTCACGGCTGGACCAGGTGCCGCGCTATCGGCAGAAGGTGAAGGCCCTGCCGTTCCACGTGGGGCGTCCGGTCTGGGTCGACGACGACCACTTCAACATCCTCTACCACGTGCGGCACACCGCGGTGCCGTCGCCGGGCGGTGAGGACCAGCTGCGCAACCTCGCGGGCCGGATCTTCGCGCAGAAGCTCGACGACAAGAAGCCGCTGTGGGAGGCCTGGCTCGTCGAAGGCCTCGAAGGCGGCCGCTGGGCCATCATCTCCAAGGTCCACCACTGCATGATCGACGGAGTGTCCGGATCGGACATGTTGCAGCTCCTGCTGGACTTCAAGCAGGAGACCGCGCTGCCCGAGCCGAAGGAGTGGAAGCCCACGCCGACGCCCTCGACGCTCGACCTCGTGGTCGACGGGGTGCGCGACGCCGTCGTGACGCCCGTGCAGCACCTCTCCGCGTTGCCCGCCATCGCGCGCAACATGCGGTCGCTCAACGAGATCCTCGACTTCGGCAAGACCGTTCTCAGTTCTCTTCCCGGTACCGCGCGGCGTCTGGTCACGCGTGCGGCGACCTCGTTGAACGGTCCTATCGGGCCACACCGCCGCTGGGTGTGGGCGCGCGCGAACCTGGCCGAGATCAAGAAGGTGCGGTCTGCCGCCGGTGGCACGGTCAACGACGTCATCCTCACCGCCATCACGCGTGGTTTCCGGGATCTGCTGGAGAAGCGCGGCGAGCTGACCGAGGGCATGGTCGTGCGGACCATGGTGCCGGTGTCGATGCGCAAGGCCGACCAGCACAACGAGCTGAACAACCGCGTCAGCGCTGTTCTGGTGAACCTGCCAGTGGGCGAGTCCGACCCGGTGAAGCGCCTCGCGTCGATCCGCGCGCAGATGGACGACCTGAAGAGCTCGCGTCAGGCCGCCGGTGCGGACGTGATCACGAACCTGTCGAACTTCGCCGCGCCGACGTTGATGGCGCTGGGTTCGCGCACCGCGATGCGGTTCCCGCAGCAGATCCTGCAGACGGTCACCACGAACGTGCCCGGCCCGCGGATCCCGCTCTACATGCTCGGCCGCCCGCTGGTGGAGATGTTCCCGTACGTGCCGATCGCGTCGACGATCCGGATCACCGTCGGCATCTTCTCCTACCTGGACAAGTTCACGTTCGGCATCAACGCGGACTTCGACGGCGTGCCGGACGTGCAGCTGCTCGCCGACGGCATCCGCGCCGGGTTCGACGAGATGGTCGCGCTGGCCGCGGAAGCCGAGGAGAAGGCTGAAGCAGCCGCTCCGAAGCCCGCTGCTGTGAAGGCTGCTTCGAAGCCCGCTCCCAAGCCACGTGCCGTGAAGGCTCCTGCCAAGGCGGCGACCAACGGTGTGAAGCCGGAGACCAAGGCCTGAGACACGATCTGACGGTTCAGGCGGGTGCGCACGACCTGCACCTGACCGTAGTAGGACTCGACGCACGGCTGGGCGCCCTCGGACTGGCGCTCGGCCAGGTCGACGACGTCCGCATCGAGCTGGAGAACGTGCGGTGGTCGCGCTGGCGTGCTCGCCGCGCGACCGTCGTGTGCCGGGACGTCCACGTGAACCCGCCGGCGACGCTGGTGTCGTCGCCGGTCGAGTTCCGCGTCGAAGTGAACCTTTCCGACATTCCGGAGTTACAACCGGTCAGTTGGTTCCCGTTGACCGTCCGGTTGGTCGGTTCCGAGCTGCACGTCAAGCTGCACAAGTGGCTGCCCGCTCGGGTGTTCGCCGTGCCGGAGCTGCCGCGCGGCATCCAGCTGACCGGCGTGGAGCAGCATTCTGACCATTTCGTGCTGACCGGAGCCGCCCCCGTGCTGCGGGAGCGGCTCACGCTCGGTCAGCTGGCGTCGGTGCTCAAGCGGTTGGCGTCCATCCAGGCCAGGACCCGCTCGGACACGACCTCGGGGATCTCCATCTGGGGCACGTGACCGACGCCCGCGTACTCGTCGTAGCGCCAGTGCGGGTGCCTCCTGGCCACGTACCGGGCGGCGGCCACGTTGACCAGCCGGTCCCGGTCGCCGCTCATCAGGAACACCGGCACCCGCAGCTTCGCCATCGCCGCGTAGTAGGCGCCGCGCTTCGACGTCGTGAACACGGTGCTGCGCGCGGCCGCGAGGAACGCCGCGTCCAGCCCGTCGACCTTGGCCCGCTCGCCGATGAGGTGCTCGCTCGCCTGCTTGAGCTCCTCGGGGATGCCGGACGGGTCCGCGCACACCAGCTCCAGCAGGCGTTCGACCTGGCGGCGGGCCGGGACGGTCTTGGCCTTGGCCAGGAACCGCTCGCCCAGGCCCGGCACCGAGTACATGAAGAACGTGCTCAGCATCGTCGGGTCCGGCCGCGTCCCGAACACCATCGGCAGCGCGGGATCCACCAGCACCAGGCCCCTGACCAGCTCGGGCTGGTAGGCGGTGTGGAACAGGGAGATCATCCCGCCCATCGAGTTGCCGACCAGGACGACCGGCTCCTTCACGACCTCCTTGAGGAACCGCCCGAGCAGCCCCGCGTTGGCCTGGACCGTGGTCTTGCGGCCCTCGGGGTTCGTCAGCCCGTGCCCGGCCAGGTCGACCGCCACGACCCGTGCCCGCTGGGCGAGCAACGGCGCCAGCAACGCCCAGTTGAGGTGCGAGCCGCCGAGCCCGTGCACCAGGACCATCCTCGGTCCGTCGTCCGGTCCGCCGAAGTCGACCCAGTGCACGGGCCCGTCGAGGTCCGCGTAGTGGCTGGTGCCGCCGAAGTTCGCCACAGTCGTCATACCAACCAGTATGTCGGTTGGACCAACCGGTCGGTAGCGTCCGTTGGCGGTGTCACTTCCAGGGCAGGGCGGGCTGGCACTGGTCCGTCGGATGCTGCCGGACGCTGCCGACGAGCTCGCCGGTCCGCGGGTTCTCGTAGCACGTCTGCCACGACGTGTCGCTGCTGCCGAGCAGGTTCCCCGCCGCGTCGTAGGCCCGGACGACGGGCGACGGGCCGTTCTCCGGGAAACGCCACGTCGACGGGTAGTAGATCCGCGCGGCATAGGTGCCGTTGACGACCTTGGCGTCAACGACGAAGTTGTCGGCGCTGAGCGTCACCCGCGCGACCCTCTCGCTGACGCGCCCGCCGACCTGGTGGAAACCGCGCTTCCCCACCTCGCTGTGCTGGGCGCCCGGAGCGTCGCTGCCCGCGGTGGAGCTCATCTCGTCGACCGAGAAGTGCCCCGCCAGCCACCCCATGTCACCCTTCACCATGCCGACGCTGTACCCGTCGCGTCCGGCACCGATGCGGCAGTTCAGTCCCTCGCGGTCGGTGTAGAGCAACGCCCACTGGGGCTCTTCGAGCACCAATAGGCGGAGCGTCGCCTTGGCGACCCCACCCCCCTTCGCACACCCTTCCTCGATCGCCGCGACGGTCTCCGGCGGCACCCCGAAGTCCACCGAGGCGGAGGCCGGAGCCGGCGACGTGATCTGGACGAGCGGCGTCGGATCCGTCGGTCCCGGCCGCAGGACCACCACGCCCGCGACCACGGCGAGCACCGCGGCGGTCGCGGCGAGGATCGGGACGGTGAGCTTGCTGAACCTGCGACGGGTGACCGCGCGTTCGAGCTCGGCGCGGATCTGCGGCCGGCGGCCCGGCGGCAGGTCGCGAGTGGGCGGAAGCATGCTGGTCATCGGTCCTCCCCGGAATGCGCGACGGTGTGCACGAGCTCGCGGTGCTGCTGGAGCTTCGACTTGGCCTTGCTGACCCGCGCCCGGACGCTGCCCTCGGTGATGCCCAGCACCGCGGCGGCATCGGCGTACGACACCTCCGACCACACGCACAGCGCGAGCGCCTCACGTTCGTTGCGCGGCAACCCCTCCACGGCTTCGAGCAGCTCCTTCATCCGCTGCTGGTCGTCGAGTCGTTCCGCGACCTGGTCGGCGTGATCCGGCATCGGTCGCTCCTCCCCCACCCGCCGCAGGTTCTTGAGCCGCCTGGTCAGGGAACGCTGCTCGTTGCGCACCACGTTCGTCGCCACCGTGAACAGCCACGGCAACGCCGACTCGCGCTCCAGCCGCACGTCAGCCCGCTTGCGCCAGGCGAGCAGAAAGGTGGCCTGCAGGTGGTCCTCGGCCTCGGCCCAGGACGCGGTCAGCCGGAAGCAGTGGTTGTAGACCGCCTTCGCGTGCCGATCGAACAGCACTCCGAAGGCGTGGGCACTACCCCCAGCGGCCTGCGACCACAGCGCGCGGTCGTCTTCGGTCGTCATACCTGTTCGTGTCCGCCCGCCCGTCGAGTGTTGGCACTGTCTTCATGCGCCCCTCGCCAACGTTCCGGAGCGTGGCACATCTGGGGGGTCGCCGACCTCGCCGGTATCGCACAGGCGGCGTACGGACATGAGCGGCATACGGACATGAACTGCGCGACGTGGCTCGCCTGCACGGCGGCAGCAAGAAGGGCGTCTACCGGCTGACGCTCTCCAACGGCACCACGGGCATCGCCTATGTGTGGCGCGCGTCCGAGGACTATTGGCCGACGCACGAGCACGACCCGTTGTTCGGCAACCCGAGCGGGCGCGACCTCTTCCTGACCGCGCACACCGCGCTGTCCGAGGCCGGAGCGTGCGTGCCGCGCCTCGTGCTGGTCGACCGCGACACGATCGTCGTCGAGGACCTGGGCGGCGAGTCACTCGGCCGAGTGAACCTCGTCCCGAACCACCCCTGACATCGTCTAGTACGTGTCACGAAATCATGGTCGTCTTCGCCGCGACGAAAGGAAGGCGCGAGGGGACGCCACCGGACAACCGGAACGAGCGAGAACGGAAGGAACGCCCTGAGCCTGCGGCAACGGGAGCCCACGCCGCCGAGCACGACCGCCCGAAACGAGGTGCCACAACGCAATGCACGGACCGCGCCCGCGCGAGGAGCGGCATGATCCACAACAAACCACGCCCGCGCACCCGGCCCGCCGCCGACCCGCCCGAAACTCGACGACATCCAGGGCGTCACGTCCTTCGGCGTCGAGTGAACACGCACACGCCTGGAACCGCGGCTCGGTCCGGACACCGGTCCGCCTCAGGCTTGGCCCACACCGCATGAGCCTCTGCCAACGGGCCGCACACTGTCCCTTGTGGAAGGTCCACTTCGCTTGCTGGACGGCGATTTCCCGCACCGCGACGCAATGCGGGAAATCGCCGAGCAGAACATCGAACGCGCGCTGAGCTGCTAGATCTCCAGGTAGTCCAGATTCGGTCCGCCGTTCGCCGTCGTGGCGACAGCCCTGACCGTGTTCTCCCCCGCCGCCAGATCCAGCGTCACCGTCACCGACTGCCAGGTCGTCCAGGCGCCGGTGCCCGCGAACGCCTGCTCGTCCACCGCCAGCTGGCCGTTGACCGAGATGTCCAGCGGCCGGTTCGCCGTGGTGCCGTTGGCGAACCGCAGCGTCACGGTGCGCGGGCCCGCCGACTCGGCCACGACCTTGAACTCGACCGCGGAGCCCGCGACGTTGTCGTAGTTCACGAAGCCGGTGCCGGAGAAGCCTTCGTGGTTCGACTCCACGACACCCTGAGTGACGACGCCGTTCTCCGCCTCGTACCGGGTCTCGGGCGTGGGCTCACCACCGCCACCACCGGCATACGAGGACCCGAGCCACGCCTCGTCGATTCGCAGCTGCGCCTTGCCCTGCGTCGAGGTCTTCTCGACGCGGATGTGCCGCGCGGTGGTCCCGGCCGGCAGGTCGATGAACTGCACGCCGCGGTGGTTCGGCAACGAGCCGGACTTGACGGAAGTCCAGTTGGAACCGTCGTTGGACGTGTAGACGTTGTAGTTCTTGATGCGCGCGGATCCCGAGGCCGGGTAGGTCGTCGAGTCCTCGCGCTGGTTCAGCGCCACGTACGAGACCTTCTTGGCCGAGCCGAGGTCGAAGCGCAGCGACACCGTGCCCGCACCCGTTGCGTCCCAGTAGGTCTGGTAGTTGCCGTCCGCCGCAGCGGAAGCCGGGTGGCCGGAAGCCGAAGCCGACGCGCTCATCGTGTAGGACGACGGAGGAATGATCCCCTCACGCCCGGCCGTCTCGACCTTGAACACCGTGTCGTACTGGTCCCACGACGACACACCGGAAAGCGTCAGCGTGCCACCGGACTGCGCCCACGACACCGCCGCGCCGGTGCGCAGGTTCGTGACGCGCGAGACCTTGTAGCCGTTGTCCCGCACCTTCAGCGTGGACCCGGACGGCTTGGTGATCACGTGGATGTAGTTGAGGTTCGGGTTGGCCTTGGACACGGTCATCACGCCGTGCGCGCCGTCGTTCCAGAACCCGGGCTTCAGGCCGCCGTTCAGGTACCCGCCGCCGGCCGTGCCGCCGATCGACTCCCAGATGTCGCGCAGGTACGAATCGGTGAAGTTGTTGAACGTGGCCTGGTTCGAGGGGAACTTGCCGTTGACCATCGCGGTCTCGGCCATCAGCGCCTTGACGTCCGACCCGGCGTTCGTGAGCAGCCGGCCCAGAGTCAGCTTGTAGTCGACGGTGGAGTTCGACCCCGAGTACCACCACGCACCGCCGGAAGGCAGCTTGAAGCACGCCTCGATCAGCCGCGGCGCCGCCGTGTAGACCGCCTGCGGGTAGTCGTACGAGGGCGTCATGCCGGTCTTCTGCTCGTTGCTGATCGTGTCCATGATCGGCGTGTCCTCGTTGTTGTTGCTGAGGACCATGTCCGGGCGGTCCTTGCGGATCCGCTCGTACAGACCGTTCTGCTCCCAGTAGGAGTTGTCGTTGTCGATCCAGAACCCGGCGAGCTTCGGGTACCGCTGCATGACCTCGACGAAGTTGTCGTAGCTGAACTGCCCGAAGCCGGGCCGTTCCTGCAGGTTGACCGTCTTGCCCTTGTACTTCGAGTACGCGGCCGAGTCGAGCCACTCGTGCCCGCCCTCGTTGTGCCACTGCGGGTCGTCGGTCATGTAGTTGATGACCTTGAGGCCTTCGGCGGACGCGGCGTCGATCAGCTCGCCGAGGAAGTCGCGCTTCGTCGAGCAGGAGCCCGGAATCGACGACGGCCAGGCACGCGCGTAGCCGAGCCGCGAGTGGAACGACGCCAGCACCAGGTACTGCGCGTGCAGCTTCTTCGCCTCGTCCACCCAGTACTTGGCCGACCAGCCACCACCGGTGACGGCGGCTTCCCAGGCGCTGCAACTGGTGTAGCCCGGCGAGGTCCGCATCCCCCAGTGCAGGAACAGGCCGGACGTCGACGCCCGCAGCCAGTCCTGCCGCGGATGCAGCACCTCGGCCTGGGCCGGAGTGCTCACGCCGGCAACGAGTAGAGCGGCGGTCATCAACACGCCGAGACGACGCAGTGTTTTGCGCACGAGCCAGCCTCCTGGTGGACGCCTCCTGCGGCGGTAGGAAGACGTGCTCGGTGTTACCGCGCAAAGGTCTACGCCACTCAGACGCCCAAATTCAATAGGTCCTCGGAGGTATGACCGAGTTACACGCTCGACTGAATCGAAAAAGGCTCCAAATGAGCCGATGTCTCCTTTGGTTCAGCCGTGGGACGGATGGCCGTACAAACCAGCCCCGGCGATCTCCACGGACGTCAGGAACGCCTCCGACGCCACGTACGAGGCCTCGACCAGCTCGGCGGTGTGCGAGAAGTCCAGCGGCGTCACGGCCTGCACCGGCGGCCCAGGCAGGTACAGCACGGGCGCGTGCTGCGACGCCAGCTCCACCTCCAGCACGGCCTGGTTCCGCATGCCCAGGGTCGCCCAGAACAGCAACGTCTCGGCCAGCGTCTCCGGCACCGTCGGCAGATGCCCGGGGAACGCGCAATCCAGCACCACCAACGACTGCGCGCCCATCGCCAGCGCCTGCCGGATCGGCACGTTCGCCAGCACGCCACCGTCGTAGAGCACGCGGTCACCGATCCGGACCGGCGGGTACACGCCCGGAATCGCCGCGCTCGCCAGAATCGCCGGGACCAGCGAACCCGAGGTGATGTTGACGGCCTCCCCCGTCACGCAGTCCACCGACACCGCGCCGAACGGCAGCGCCAGATCCCCGAAGTCAGCACACCCGTCCAGTCCCTCGGCCAGCACGTCCGCCAGACCCGTGTTCGGGAACAGGTAGGTCTTGTGGGTCCGCAACGACCGCAGCTGCGCGATCGGCCCGCCGGGGAACACCCGCTGCCGGGTCATCCCCTCCCACAGCACGGCCAGCCGCGACGGGGCTTTGTCCGGATCCAGCGCGAGCAACGACCCGTTCACCGACCCGACCGAGGTGCCGACGACGAGATCGGGGCGCACGCCGTGTTCCTGCAACGCGCGCAGCATCCCGACCTGCGACGCGCCGAGGCTTCCTCCGCCGCCGAGCACGAAGGCGACGGGACCGGGCAAGGAGATCGTCACGAGCAGAAACTACAAGAAGGTTCCAGGGACAGCACGCCGGCCGGAGCGTGCGCGGCCGATCCGGTGCAGCGCTGGAAGATCTGGGCGGCCCGCCCGTGTTCGCCCGAAAAGAACCAGGCCTCGGCCTGCGCCAGCACGTGCCCGGTGGCCAGCGCGATCTCCAAAGCCTCTGCCAGCAACGACTCCTGGCCCAGCACGGACAACGTCGTCAACGCGCGGGCGTGGATCACCCGGAAGCCGCGCGCCACCGCCAGTTCCAGCGCCAGGTACGCGTGCCGGGCGGCCTCCACGGAGTCCCCGGCGGCGATGAAGGCGCGCGCGAGCGAGACCCTCGACCACGCCTCCTGGTAGGCGAGTGAGCGGTCCACGGCCACCGACACCGCGCGGGTCAGCGAGGCGATCGCCAGGTCGTGCCGGCCCACGTGGCGCTGCACGTTGCCGATGACGTCGAGCGCGCGCAGCAGGTAGTGCGAGTTCGCGGACGCGCGCAGAGCCTGGTCGCGCAGCCGCAACGCAACCGCCATCGCCTCGGCCGACGCGCCCGTGTCCAGGTGCAGCAGGGATTCGTCGTGCAGCGCGCACAGCTCCCAGTGCGGGACGCCCGCGGCCCCGGCGGCGGCGCGGGCGATCAGCTCGCGGGCCCGCGGCACGTCGCCCAGGGCCAGGGCGATCTCGGCCGTCCAGCCCAGTGCGGGAATGTCGTCGGGCATGAGCTTGAGCGCCTCGTCGTAGTGCGCCATCGCCTCGTGCAGGTCGCCGATCGCCACGAACGCCGGGCCGACCACGACCATCATCAGCGCGAACTCCGGGGTGCCGACCTCGTGCCCGGACGCCTCGCGGTAGACCTCCAGCGCCTTCACCGGGTAGCCCCGCACGACGTGGCACGCACCCAGGTTGTGCAACGCCCGGTGCGCGCCGACCAGGTCGCCGGCCGAGCGGAACAACGAGACCGCCCGCTCGAAGTGCCCGAGCGCGATTCCGGCGTCGTTCCCCATGATCGCGGTGCCGATCGCGGACTCCATCGTCGCCTGGCCGAGCAGGTCGCCGTCCAGCTCGGCCTTGCGCAGGGCCGCCGTCGACACCATCTCGGCCGTCTGATGGTCGCTGCGCATCCACAGATAGCGGCGCAGCGCGTCGGCCAGGTGCCAGCACCCGCTCAACGCCAGCGCCACCATGCTGTCCCGCTCACTGTCCAACCAGGACAGTGCGGACTCGCGGCAGCCGAACGACTGCGCCTCGACCGAACGGGACGGGCGCTCGGCGTGCAGCATCCGCGGCATCAGCACGTCCAGCGCGGCGTCGGCGGTGAGCACGTAGAAGTCGTACAACCGTTGCTTCGCCTCGGAGTCCGCGCCGAGACCACGTGCGTAGAGGTGCAGCAGGTCGTGCAACCGGTAGCGGCCCGCCGTGTGCGGCTCGACCAGGTTCGCGATCTCCAGGGCGGCCACGCAGGCACCCGCGGACGCCAGCGACTCGCCGAGCAACGCCGCCGCCGCGTGCACGGTGAAGTCGGTGCGCGGCAACAACCCCAGCAGCCGGAACAACCGCGCGGGCCCCGTCGCCAGCTCGCGGTAGGAGAGGTCGAAAGCCGCCGACACCACGCCGCGCCGATCACCGCGGATCGCCAGCTTCGCCAGCCGGTCCTCCCCTGCCAGCGCTGCCACGGCATCGGCCACGCGGTCCCGTGACGCCGCCAGGTTCGCCGCCGCGACCCGCAACGCCAGCGGAAGATGCCCGCACAGCCGCGCCAGCGACGCCACCGCTTCCGGCTCGGCCGACGCGCGCGCCGGTCCCAGCATCCGCCCGATCAACGCGGCGGACTCGGACGGTGTCAGGACATCCAGCTCCAGCCGATGCGCGTCGTCGACGGCCATCAGCCCGCGCAGGTCGTTGCGGCTGGTCACGACGACGACACAACCGGGACTGCCGGGCAGCAACGGCCGCACCTGATCCTCGCTGACAGCGTTGTCGAGCAGCACGAGCATCCGCCGCTGCGCCAGCACCGACCGGTACAACGCGGCCTGCTCCAGCTCGTCGCCAGGCACCTGAGTGACGCCCAGCGACCGCAGAAACCCCGTCAGCGCCTCGGCAGACGTGATCGGCGGCGCGTCGTCGAACCCGCGCAGGTTCACGTACAGCTGACCGTCCGGAAAGGACTCACTCACCCGATGCGCCCAATGCACGGCCAACGCGGTCTTGCCCACGCCCGCCACACCCGCGATCGACGTGATCACCACCGTCGAGCTGGACTCCAGCAACGCGTCCAGCGACACCAGGTGCTCGTCCCGGCCGGTGAACCGCACCAGGTCGGCGGGCAGCTGCCGGGGCACGACCTGCCCGGCGGGGACCACGCCGGCGTCCTGCGCGAGAACCGCGTCGTGCGCCTCGCGCAGCACCGGACCGGGCTCCACGCCCAGCTCGTCGACCAGCCGCCGGTGCGTGACCCGGTACAGCTCCAACGCATCTGCTTGCCGATCCGACCGGTACAGCGCGGTCATCAGCAACGCGACGAGACCCTCGCGGAACGGGTGCTCGGCCACCAGAGCCGTCATCTCCGGCACCAGCTCGCGATGCCGCCCCAGCCCGAGCTCCAAGGCACAACACTGCTCGGTGACGGAGATCCGCCGCTCGTTCCACCGGTCGGCGTCGACCCGCAGCTCCGAGCTCACCAGTCCGGCGAGCGCCGGTCCGCGCCACAGCTCCAGCGCCGCACGCAACTCCCGGGCCGCCTGCGAGGGTTCGAGGGCAGCGGCCGACCGCACCCGTTCGTCGAACGCCGCGACGTCCGCCGCGGCAACGACGCGGTAGGCCGTGCCGTCCGTGATGATCACTGCGGCACCGAGCAGCGCGCGCAGCGACGCGATCGACTTCTGCACCTGATGCCGTGCCGTGGAAGGAGGATCGACGTCCCACGCGACGGCCACCAGGTGGTCGAGCGCGACCAGCCGCCCACCCGCGAGCGCCAGTGCCGCCAGCACCTTCTGGTCCCGCGTGCTGCCGATCCGCACCCGCTCACCGCTGGCCGCGAAGACCTCCAGAGGTCCGAGCAGCCGGATTTCCGTCACGGTCAGAAGATAACGACGGAATCCCCGCGACCGCCCATTTGAGACCGTCAGGAGGCGTGAATCAGCAGTGGAATCGCCAATTCCTGTCTCGTTCTGGACCCGTGGAACCCGTTCATCTTGCTGAACAAGGGTTCCGCCTGGCCGCGCACGAGCACCGCCGAGTTTTTCATTGCCACGACAACATTCCCGATGCGGTCGAGCGCCAGCGGGCTGACCGGGCCGAACCAGCCCGCGTCGACGGCTTCCTCACGCCGCACCACATCCGCGCGATCCCCCAGGAAATCACGCCAAACCGCGAGCACCTCATCACTTTCGGTGTGCAGATAGCGCACCCGCGGTTCACCGGTGATCACCCGGACTCCTTCCCACAACAGGGGTTCGGTGTCGAAGTCGATCCGGTCGTCCGCGGTGATCATGCCGTGGTCCGCCGTCACCACGAGCATCGAATCAGCCGGCATTCGGGCAGCGATGCGGGAAGCCAGCGCGTCCACGAACTCCAGCTGCAGCAGCCACTCGTCCGAACCCGGCCCGTAGAGGTGCCCGATCATGTCGAGATCCGCGTGGTAGGCGTAGCAGAACGAGCGGTCCTGCTGGACCGCCGCGACAGCGCCCAGCGCGAGGTCGCCGAAACCGGCCACGCCGCGGAACCAAGATCCGCGCAGCACGGCCCGGGTCAGCCCGCTGGCTCGCTGGTTCAGCGGAGCGACCGTGCTGACCGCCACGCCGGCCGCCGCGGCCCGCTCGAACACCGTCGGGTGCGGCTGGACGACCTCGGGCACGAGCGCGTTGCGCAGGTCGTGGTGGTGGTCACCGGCACGCGACCAGGTCAGCGCGTTGAGGACCTCGTCACCGACCGCGAACGACATCCCGACGACGCCGTGCTCGCCGGCCAGCAGCCCGGTGCCGATCGAGGCGAGGCTGGTGGCGGTGGTCGACGGGAACCCGGCGTTGGTCTCCCGGCCGGAGAGGCTCGTGAGGAACGGCGCGTGATCGGCGTACGAGCGCAGCAGCTCGTGGCCCAGGCCGTCGACGAGCAGCAGCACGACACGCCGGGCGGACGGCAGGTCCAGGGTGTTGTCGGCACCCGGAACGTCCAGGCCGGAGAGCAATGACGGAACGACCTCGGCGATGGTCATGAGGACACGGTGTCACGTCGAATCGGACAACGGGCAGAATGGCGCGCTGTGACAACGCTCATCCACCAGAAGATCGCTGACGAGCTCGGCGTGGCCAGCGGCCAGGTCAGCTCTGCTGTCGAACTGCTCGACGGTGGCGCGACCGTCCCGTTCGTCGCCCGCTACCGCAAGGAGGCGACCGGCGGTCTCGACGACGCCCAGCTGCGCACGCTCGAGGAGCGGCTCGGCTACCTGCGCGAACTGGAGGAGCGCCGCGCGGCCGTCCTCAACTCGATCCGCGAGCAGGGCAAGCTGAACGACGCCCTGGAAGCGCAGATCCTCGCCGCCGACTCCAAGGCGCGGCTCGAGGACCTCTACCTGCCGTACAAGCAGAAGCGCCGCACGAAGGCCCAGATCGCGAAGGAGGCCGGGCTCGAACCGCTGGCCGACGCGCTGCTGGGCGACCCGAACCTGAACCCGCAGGAAGAAGCCGCGAAGTTCGTCGATCCGGCGAAGGAGGTCGCGGACGCCGCGGCCGCTCTGCAGGGCGCGCGGGCCATCCTGGTCGAGCGGTTCGGCGAGGACGGCGACCTGATCGGCGAGCTGCGCGAGCAGATGTGGACCCGCGGCCGCGTCGTCTCCAAGGTCCGCGAGGGCAAGGAGACCGAGGGCGCCAAGTTCGCGGACTACTTCGAGTTCGACGAGCCGTTCGCGAAGCTCCCGTCGCACCGCATCCTGGCGCTGTTCCGCGGCGAGAAGGAGGAGGTCCTCGACCTCGTCCTGGAGCCGGAGGAGCCGCGCGAGGAAGGTCCGTCGACGTTCGAGGTCCGGATCGCTTCGAAGTTCGGCATCGACGACCGCGGCCGCCCCGGCGACAAGTGGCTCACCGACACCGTGCGCTGGGCGTGGCGGACCAGGATTTTGGTCCACCTGGGCATCGACCTGCGCGGACGCCTGCGCTCGTTCGCCGAGGACGAGGCCGTGAAGGTGTTCGCGTCGAACCTGCGCGACCTGCTGCTGGCCGCCCCGGCCGGCACGCGCGCCACGATGGGTCTCGACCCCGGCTACCGCACCGGCGTGAAGGTCGCGGTCGTCGACGCCACCGGCAAGGTCGTCGCGCACGGCGTCATCCAGCCGCACGTGCCCGCGAACCGCTGGGACGAGTCGATCGCCAAGCTCGCGGTGCTGGCCAAGCAGCACAACGTCGACCTGATCGCGATCGGCAACGGCACGGCTTCCCGGGAGACCGACAAGCTGGCCGCCGACCTGATCAAGCGTCACCCGGAGCTGAACCTCACCAAGATCGTCGTCTCCGAGGCGGGCGCGTCGGTCTACTCGGCTTCCGCGTACGCGTCGTCCGAGCTGCCGGGTCTCGACGTGTCGATCCGCGGCGCGGTCTCGATCGCTCGCCGTCTGCAGGACCCGCTGGCCGAGCTGGTGAAGATCGACCCGAAGTCCATCGGTGTCGGCCAGTACCAGCACGACCTGGCAGAGGCGAAGCTGTCGCGGTCGCTCGACGCGGTGGTCGAGGACTGCGTGAACGCGGTCGGCGTCGACCTGAACACGGCGTCGGTACCGCTGCTGACCCGCGTCTCCGGCATCACCGCCGGGCTCGCGGAGAACATCGTGCTGCACCGCGACACGAACGGTCCGTTCAAGACCCGCAAGTCGCTCATGGAGGTCGCCCGGCTCGGCCCCAAGGCGTTCGAGCAGTGCGCGGGCTTCCTCAAGATCCGCGGCGGTGACGAGCCGCTCGACGCCTCCTCCGTGCACCCCGAGGCGTACCCGGTGGTGCGGAAGATGCAGTCCGCGGCCGGCGCCGAGCTCATCGGCAACACCGCGGTGCTCACGAAGCTGCGTCCTGAGCAGTTCGTGGACGAGCAGTTCGGTCTGCCGACGGTCACGGACATCCTGCGCGAACTGGAGAAGCCCGGCCGCGACCCGCGTCCGGCCTTCAAGACCGCGACCTTCGCCGACGGCGTCGAGAAGATCGCCGACCTCAAGCCCGGCATGGTGCTGGAGGGCGTCGTGACGAACGTGGCCGCGTTCGGCGCGTTCGTGGACATCGGCGTGCACCAGGACGGCCTCGTGCACATCTCGGCCCTGTCCAACACCTACGTGAAGGACCCGCGCGACGTCGTGAAGTCCGGCGACGTGGTGCGGGTGAAGGTGCTGGAGGTCGACGAGGCCCGCAAGCGCATCGGCCTGACGCTGCGGCTGACCGACGAGCCGGGCAAGCCGGCGCCGAAGCAGCAGGGCGGTGGTGGCGGTGGTCGTGACCGCGGCGGCCGTCCGCAGCAGCGTGGCGGGCAGCAGCAGCGTGGCGGCCAGCAGCGCAACTCGCCCCCGCCCGCGAGCGGCTCGATGGCGGACGCGCTCCGCAAGGCCGGCTTCGGCAAGTAGTCCAACGAGAAAAGGCCCCTCCCAGCGTCGGGAGGGGCCTTTTTCGTGTGGCTACTTGGCTCGCGTGCCCTTGGCCTTCACCAGCTCGGACTCGAAGAGCTCCTCGACGGTCGTCAGACCACCGGGCGCCGACCTGTCGACCTTGGTGATGTACGACTGCGTGGACGAGGGCCGGCCGACCAGCGAGTAGTGCAGCGTGCCCGTGAGGCCCTGCGTGTCCAGGCCGTTGGTGTCGTGGAACGCCCTCAGCACGCCGTCACGCGTCAGGTCGCCGCTCTTGCAGGCCTTCTCCACGACCGAGAGGAACACCTTCGCGACCGTGTAGCCGTGGTCGACGTACAGCGCGGGCTTGTCGTTCGGGTAGTTCTTGCTGAACGCCGCCGCAACCTCGCGCGGGCCGGGCTGGGTGCTGGTGTACGGCGCCACGGACGTCACCACGGACACCTGCTTCTCCACGGCGGCCGCGACCGGCGAGTCCAGCAGCGCGGGGTCGTAGCCCACGACGTTGACCATGAACGGCACGTCCCACTTCATCGCCGCGGCGACACCCACGGCGGCGGCGGTCTGCGCGGGCGCGGTGCTCAGCACGATCGCCTTGGCACCCTGGGCCTTCAGCGCGGCGATCTGCTGCGACAGGTCGGCCCTGGTCTCGTCGATCGGCTGCTCGGCGATCTTCATGTTCCACTGCTGCCCGACGAACCGGCTGCCCTCGACGGCGTTGTCGCCGTAGCTGCCCGTCACGTACACGTGGCCGATCGTGTCGCCTTCCTTGATCACGCCACGCCGCTTGTAGTGATCAAGTCCGTTGATGACGTCGAGGTCGTAGGTCGTGCCCACGATCATCATGTGCGGGTTGCCGAGCAGCGACGCGGCCCAGCTCGCGGGCGCGGTCAGCGTGCGGGTCTGCATGATGTCGGGTTCGATCGCCGCGGTCATCGGCGTGCCCGCGAGCTCCAGCAGGCCCAGGACCTGCGGTTCCAGGTCGAAGTAGGCGTCGAGCGCCTTCTGCACGTCGTACGCGTGGTCCTTCACCTTGAGCTCGACCCGCCGGCCGCAGATGCCCCCGCGGTCGTTGACCTGCTTCAGGTACAGCTCGTAGCCCTTCATGCGGGTCATCGCGGACGCTTTGAACGGACCCGTCATGTCGGTGAGGATGCCGAGCGAGATCGTGTCCGCTGTTACGCCCGGCCCGGTCTTGACCTGGGGTTTCTCCTCCTCCTTCGCGCCACAGCCGGCCACGAGGACGGCGAGCGCTAAGGCGGTGGGCAGTGCACGGCGGCGGAAGGGCATGCAGCAGTCCTTGTCAAAAGATCAGAGTCGAACATACTAAGCGGTAGCTCAGTATTCGTTGAGCAGTCACATATTGCCTCTCTATGTGGTACGTGACACAGGATTGTTAGGTTCATGTGACTACCGTTCGACTACACAGTGTGCTAGTTCTTCGGCGCCGAACGAAATGAGATACGGCGTTGTCGATCACATTTCGGGTACCCGAGCGGCATGGCTGATGACGTGATCACCTTGCTGCACCGCCAGCACGCGACCATCCGGACGCTGTTCGCCGAAGTCGAGACCGCCGTTGGGGACGAACGCACAGACGCGTGGCATCGGCTCGTACGTCTGCTTTCGGTCCATGAGACGGCGGAGGAGGAGATCGTCCACCCCGCGATCAGGCGCGTGAGCGGTGGCGAACCCGTCGTGGACGCACGGGTCGCGGAGGAGCGACGTGCCAAGGAACTCCTCAGCACGATGAACGACATGGGGCCCGAGGCCGAAGGCTTCGACACTCTGCTCGTGCAGCTTCGCGACGACGTGCTCGCTCATGCGGACCACGAGGAGCAGGCCGAGTTCCCGCTGCTGCGCAAGGTGCACGACCAAGAGCGACTCGAACGGATGGCGCGCGCGGTCGAGGCCGCCGAAGCCATCGCGCCGACCCGCCCGCATCCCGGCGTCGAGAGCCCGATCGCGAACCTGGCGCTCGGCCCGATCGTCGCCGTGGTGGACAAGGCCCGGGACGCGATCCGCAAGGTGCTCGGGTGAGGATCGCCGTCACCGGCGGCAGCGGCAACGTCGGCACCGCGCTACGGCGTCACCTCGATTTCGACGACATCGGTGTGGACGTGCGCACCCTCTCGTCGTTAAGGGACGCCATCCGCGGTGCCGACGTAGTCGTGCACCTGGCGTGGGCGATCAAACCGACTGATCGCCAGACGAACGTCGACGGCAGCGAGCACGTGCTCGCTGCCTGCATCAAAGAAGAGGTCGGGCATCTGATCTGCGCGTCGTCGGTGGCCGCATACGCACCGACAGCGCGCTACAGCCGTGTGGACGAGTCATGGCCCGTGACGGGCATTCCCGGCAGCACGTACAGCGCGCACAAGGTGCGGTTGGAGGAGATGATCAGCCGCTATCCGTTGCCGTGCACGGTCATCAGGCCGTGCGGGATCGCGCAGGCGTCGTCGGCGCAGCAGCTGCGACGGTGGATCCTCAGCCGTTGGCTCTCCCCGCGCCTGCTGCCGTTGCTGCCGATCCCGTTGTGGAACGACCTGCGCCTACAGCTCGTGCACTCCGACGACGTGGCGCGCGCGATCGTGCAGATAGTGCACCGACGTGCGTTGGGCGCGTTCAACCTCGCCTCCGAACCGGTGCTGACCGCGCCGATGATCGCTGACCGCGTCGGGGCGGGAAAGCTCGCCGTCCCGTACCCGGTGATCGAGAAGCTGGCGGGCGCGACGGCACGGCTCGGGATCCAGCCGCTCACGCCCGAATGGGTCCGGATGGCCGACCAGGCACCTCTGGTGAGGACCACCCGAGCGCACCAAGATCTGGAATGGTGGCCCGAACACGACGCGCGTGATGTGCTGCGCGAGGTCATCACAGCAATGGGAGGGCTGCGTGGCCAAAACTGACACTGTGGACGCGGTCGTCATCGGCTCCGGCCCGAACGGCCTGGTCGCGGCGACTCTGCTGGCGGACGCGGGCTGGGACGTGCTGGTGCTGGAGCAGCGCGCCAAGCCCGGCGGCGCCGTCGCGTCGGCCGAGATCACCGCGCCCGGCTTCACGAACGACGTCTACAGCGCGTTCTACCCCCTCGGCCTCGGCTCGCCCGTCCTCGGCGCGTTGAACCTCGACGTGCAGTGGCAGCACGCACCGGCCGTGCTCGCCCACGTGCTGCCGGACGACCGGGTCGCTCTCCTCTCTCGCGAGGTCGAGGCCACCGCGAAGTCCGTCGGCACGTTCGCGCATGCCGACGCCGACCGCTGGGAGTCCGAGTACGCGCGCTGGCTCTCCGTTCGTGACGCCGTGCTGGAGTCGCTGCTGCGCCCGTTCCCACCGGTGCGTGGCGGCCTTTCTCTCTTGAAGGCCGCAGGTCTCGGTGACGCCCTGCGACTGGCGCGCCGGTTGACGATGCCGGTGCGGCGTCTGGGCGAGGAGTTGTTCGAGGGCGAGGGCGCACGTGTGTTGCTGGCGGGTAACACGATGCACACGGACCTCGGCCCCGACCAGGCCGGCGGCGCGGGCTTCGGCTGGCTGCTCACCATGCTCGCGCAGGACGTCGGCAACCCGGTCCCCCACGGCGGCGCGCGCGAGCTGACCGCCTCTCTCGTACGTCGTTACGGCGGCCGCATCGAGACGGACACGCGGGTGGCTTCCGTTCTGCACGCGCGCGGTGTCGCCGTGGGTGTGCGTCTGGCAGATGGTTCGGTCGTGCGCGCACGACGAGCCGTCATCGCCGACATCCCGGCCCCGAACCTCTATCTGGACCTCATCGGCGGGGACGCACTGCCCGGCAAGCTCGCCGACGACCTCAGGAAGTTCCAGTGGGACGGCGACACGATCAAGGTCGACTGGGCGCTGTCCGGCCCGATCCCGTGGACCAACCCGGAAGCCGCCCAGGCAGGCACCATCCACCTCGGCGGCGACGTCAACGGCCTCGCCACCGTCGCCCACGAACTCGCGTGCGGCAAGGTCCCGCGCAACCCGTTCATGCTCATCGGCCAGATGACGACGACCGACCCGTCACGCTCCCCCGCCGGCACCGAAGCCGCCTGGGCCTACACCCACGTACCCCTGAACGGAAACTGGACCCCGGACCGCCTGAAGCGCCGCGCCGACCGCATCGAGCTGATGATCGAGGAACGCGCCCCGGGCTTCCGCACCCGCATCCTGCAGCGCTCCGTCCTGGGCCCGCAGGACATCGGCTCGGTCAACGGCGGCACGTCCGCGATCCACCAGCAGCTGATCTTCCGCCCGGTACCTGGCCTGGGCCGCGCGGACACCCCGTTCGACCGCCTCTACCTCGCGGGCTGCTCGGCGTGGCCGGGCGGCGGCGTGCACGGCGCGGCGGGAGCGAACGCGGCACGGGCGGCGCTCACCCGCTGGGGCATCGCGGGCGAGCTCTACAAAACCCTGATCCAGGGCGCCCACAAAGCGCTCTACTGACGGACCGACCGACGGGTTCGCGACGCCCGCAGATACCCCATCACCAGGCCCTCCAGGTCGGGATGCGTGCTCTCCCAACCGGAAGGCACCGATCCACCGCGCACCAACGCCGTCGTCTGCCGCGCCGCGTGTGAGGAGTCGACCACGACACCGTCGGTCTCCAACGACACGTCAGCCGGCCCGACGACGACCTGGTGCGCGGCCAGGATGTCGTCGATGTCGCCGGAGACCTGCACGCGGCCCTCGTCGAGCAGCAACAGGTGGTCGCACACGTCGCCGAGGTCGGTCAAGAGGTGCGACGACAACAGCACCGTCGTGCCCCGCTCGGCGACATCGGTCATGACGATCCGCAACGTCTCGTCGCGCGCCAACGGGTCGAGGTCGGACAACGGCTCGTCCAATAGCAACACCTTCGGCAGCCGTCCCAACGCAAACGCGATGGCGACCTGTGTGCGCGCACCGGCGGACAGCGTGCGCACCTGAGCGTCTTTGTCCACGCCCGCAAGGAGATCGAGCACCTCGAACGCGCGATCAGCAGACCAGCGGTCGTTCATGGCCGCACCGGCACGCATCATCTCGCGCACGGTGAACTGCTCGTACAACGGCCGTTTCTGGGTCAGCAAAGACACATCAGGGTGCATGCGGCCACGCACGGGCGTCCCGTGCACGCTCACCGAACCACGAGAAGGCCGCGCCAGCCCCGCGATCAGCGAGAGCAACGTCGACTTGCCCGCCCCGTTCGGCCCCACGAGCCCGGTCACGCTGCCGGGAGGCAACGAGAACGAGCAGTCGTCGAGCGCGCGCACGCGGCCGAAGTGCTTGGCCACGCCCTCAGCGTGCACCGGGCTGACGTTCATCCCAACTCCACAGTGGACATTCTTGGGGACTTCAGTAGTGCGCCGACCGCACGTCCGTGTAGATCGCGTCGACCTCGTCGCCGGACAAGCCCTCGCCGGCCGCGCGGCCCATCCACTGGTCCAGGTCCTGCCGCAAGGGCCCTTGAGCGGCATCGGAAGCCAACGACGCGGTGATGAACGTGCCCATCCCCCGCCTGCCCTCGACGAGACCCTCGTGCTCCAGCTCGCGGTACGCCTTCAGCACGGTGTTGGGGTTGACCCTGGTGGCCTCCACCACCTCCCGTGCCGTCGGCAGCTTGTCCCCGGGTCCCAGCAACCCCATCCGCATGGCCTGCTTGACCTGCGCGGCGATCTGGAGATAGGTGGACACCCCGGAGTGCCGATCGATGCGAAACTCGATCACGCCGCTCAGCATAGGTGTCCACCCGCTCATACCTGCCTGCGCACGGCCCACACCGCGCCCAGCACGAACAGCACCGCGAGCCCGATGAAGATCGACGCCTCCAGCAGGTGCAGCGTTCCCACCTGGTCGACCGGGATGACGTCCGCGTACCTCTGCGCGAGACCGTTCTGCTTGTAGCAGGTGGCGTAGTCCGTCACCACGGGCGCGTCGCCCTTGGAACCGCAGTTCATCAGCGGCGCCGGATCCGCGATCACCGCGCCCTTGGCGTCGAGGAAACCCGATTCCACGATCAGCGGACCTCGTTCGGGGAAGGCGGACAGGGTCGGATCGTCCGACACCAGGCGGGTCGGCGTGATCAGGAACTCCCGCACGCCGGTGAGCACGAACCGCGCGACGACGAAGACGCCGAGCGTCAACGACATCGCCACGAGCGTCCGCTTGAAGAGCGCGCCCGCGAACATGCCGAGCGTGTAGGCGAACAACGTGTACGCGATCGGCGACACGCCTTGAGCCTCGAAGGTCGTGAAGTAGAACGGCCCCGTCGCCAACGGCCCGAGCTGACCGGCCGCGTCCAGCCAGCTGTGCACGACGAGCTGGAACACGACCACGAACACCAGCGCGGGTACCACGGCGACGAGGAACTTGGTGGCCATCCAGCGCGTCCGGCTGACCGACTGGGTGAACGCCAGCGCGTGGGTGCCCTGCTCGAACTCACGCGCGAACAACGGCGCACCGACGAAGACGCCCATCAGCGCGGGAGCCGCGATCACGGCGGCCTCCGCGAGGTGCATCCTGTCGAACCAGGTGTTCTGGAACTCGTTCGCCGCGTTGCCACGACACGCTTCCAGGCCCTTGCTCACGCAGTCCAGGAGGTTGCGGGCGCTCAGATCCGCGACCATCCCCGCCCGCAGCAACAGGACGGCCCCCACCGCCACGACCAGTCCGATCGCGAGCGTGATGAACACCGGCCGCTGCTGCCGCCACACGATCCAGGTCACGCCGCCACCTCCTCGCGCATGTGCGCCAACGCGAGCTGGCTGAGGCTCGTCTGCGGGTGTTCGCGCAGCAGCTCGTCGACGTCACCGGCCAGGCGGACCCGTCCGGACGTCAGCAGCACCAGGTGGTCGCACACGTCCTCCAGCTCCGCCAGCACGTGCGACGACAACAACACGGTGATGCCCTGCGTCTTGGCCTCGTCCACCAACGTCTGCAGCACGGTCTCGCGAGCCAGCGGGTCGAGGTCGGCGAGCGGCTCGTCCAGCATCAGCAGCCGCGGCCGCTTCCCCAGCGCCAGCGCCAGCGCCACCCGAGTGCGCTGACCGCCCGACAGCGTCCCGACCCTCGCGCCGAACGGCACCTTCGCCTTCTCGACGAGCTCCTCCGCGTACTCCTGGTCCCACCCCGGGTTGGCGTTGCGGCCGTACCGGAGCGTCTCGGCCACGGTGAACTGCGGGTACAGCGGCTTGGCCTGCGTCAGGAACGCCACCGAGGCGTGCATCCCGCGCCCGTTCGGCACGTCGCCGAACACCGAGAGCCGGCCCGTCGTCGGGCGGAGCAGTCCGGTGATCATGCCCATCAGCGTGCTCTTGCCGGCGCCGTTCGGCCCGACGAGCGCGACGATCCGTCCTGCCGGGATCCGCAGCGTGCAGTCCCGCAACGCCCAGCCCCGCGAGTACTTCTTCCCCAGGTTCTCCGCCATCACCGGCGGTTGCTCCCTCTGGCTCATGGGGGCAACCGTATCACCCTTTCACTACTTAACTAGTGAAAGGGCACTGAGCGGCCGCGGGCCAGGGCGTCCAGCCGTCCCAAAGTTTCCTTGTTGCGTGGAATCAGCACGATGTCCTGCGCAAACTTCGGCAGGAACGCCGACGGGCCGCGCACCACCTGCTCTGCCATCCGCACTTCGGTGAGCGACTGGGACCGCGCGTGCAGGGTGAAAGTGATCCGTGCGGCGCCCACGGGCCACAGCCGTGCGTCGAGCTCGAGAAGGAGAGGGGGCTCGCAACGCACCACCTCGGTGGTGTCCTGGACGACCAGCGGCCACAGTCCGACGCTGTGGTGGATGCGCGTGCCGGGTTTCGGCCAGCCGCTGTCGACGTCGCGGATGTGCGACGCGCCCACCACCCAGCCCGCGTAGGACCAGCCGTCGGCGAGCACTGCCCACACGTCGTCGATGGGCGCTTCTACGTTCAGGGAGACCTCAGCCACCCAGGGGAGATACCCGTTGTGTCAGGAGGCAATCCGGCGCGTTCGGCGGCTTTCCGCCTTGCGCTGCAGGTGGTCGGCGGTGAGCTCCAGCTCGTAGGACCGAAGAGCCTGGTAGCGCGGCGAGATCCGGAGGGCGAACGTGCCGCTGAGCCGCTCGATCGCCGACGCCGCGCGATCGAGCCGCCTGCGGGCGGCGTCCAGGCCACCGGCTCGCAACATGCGCAGGCAGTTCTCGGCCTCGCAGTTGTACGAGCGGAGCATCAGCGCCGACCAGTCCTCGACGAGCCGGCGCCCGGTGGCGTCCGACCCGTTGTAGGTGACCTGCGCGCCGCCGTCGATCGCGGCACCGGTCTTGATCAGCGTCTTCATCTCGTCGTGGATCAGGTCGAGCTGCGCCTGGTGGTCCAGGGCCGCCTCGGCGCGGAACACCCCGGCGCGCTGGAAGGTGAGCTCTTCCTTCAACGGCTGCAGCTCGGCGCGCGCGTTCTTGATCCGGTGGCGCAACGCCACCAGCTCGGCTCCGGCGCGGTCGACCTCCTCCAGCGCGGAGGTCTGCGCTGTTCGGGCGTCACCGATTCGAGCGAGCAGCTCCTGCAGGCCTTCCACGACCCGCTCCAGCTCAGCGACCCGGCGGTTCTTGCGCCCGAACATGCTTACCTCCCCGAACGGCGACGAAAGGCCCATGACCGTTCCATCGCAAGGAGGTATCCGCCGTTATCTATCGCGCTATGCACTCACTCCATCGAGTGAACCCACGAATCGCACGAACCCTTCGGGGTCCTCACTCGTGGCCGACTGCTGCAGGATCACGCTGGTAGCGCCCGCCTCGGCGACCTGCGCGACCAGGTCCGCGACGAACGCGCGGTCCCGCGAGTCGGTCTCGACGTAGACGATCACGGGGTGCTCACGGGAGGCGCTGATCGTGCGGACCCGGTCGAGATCCGCTGACGCGTCGAGGATCGTGCCGTCGCCGACCTCACCGGCGAGGTCCAAGGTCTTCCCGCCGAGTCCGCCCACGTAGATCGGCATCGGCTGGTGCGGCGGCCAGTCCAACGCAACGCCGGCCAGCTTGATGTAGCGGCCATCCGTGGTGACGCGCTCGCCGGCCAGCAGTGCCTTCAACGCGTTCGTGTACTCGCGCAGGAGAGTCAGCGGCGACGAGACCCGCGCGCCGACCTGGCCCATCCAGTCCTGGACGCCGTGGCCGACGCCGATCGTGACGCGTCCGGCGAAGAGCCGGTCCAGCGTCGCGGCCTCCATCGCGGTCAGCGCGACGTTGCGCAACGGCACCGGCAGCAGTCCGACACCGACCTTCAGGCGCTCGGTCCAGGCGAGCGCGGCGGACGCGGCCGCGATGCCGCTCTCCAGGAAGCAGTCCTCCCACAACCACAACGAGTCCACACCGGACTCCTCCGCGGCGAGGACGACGGAACGCAGGTTCTCAGGCGGGAGCTGGGGCCGGTAGACAGCGCCGAGTGTGGTCACCCGTCCACTACTACCGGCCCGCACCTCACGTCAGCAACCGCAGTTGAAGTACGTGATGTCCCAGTGGTTCGACTCGAGGTAGTAGATGTTGCCCGCGTTCGACTTCCACTTGTTGCCGCCGATGGACGCGAACTTGCTCTTGATGTAGTTGGTGACGCAGCTGGACAACGAGATGTCCACCTTGTACCCGTTCCAGTGCGAGTAGGTGCCCGACGCGTGACCGGTCTCGGTGCCGCCGGAGATGTTCACCGCGCAGCCGGAAGCGCTCTTGAACGTCTTGATCCCCGCGATGGTCGTCTGGTTGATCTGCTCGAACGACGTGCAGTTCGAGCGGTTGCGGTCGCTGCAGCCACCGCTGGACGACCAGGTGATGCCGGCCGCGCGCAGCTGCGCGGTCGCCTGTGCGTGGGTGTACTTGGCCGGCGCCGCCGAGGCGACGGACGCGCCGATGATCAGAGCCGCGAACATCGCGATCAGAGCGGCGATCGTGCGAACGAACATGCTCTCTCCTTATGCCCAAACCAAGGTGCGGCCGAAGCTAGGAAGAGGCGGTAAAGAGACGCCTAAATCGGCCTTTGGCCGTTCTTTGGCGCGGTCGTGGACAGTCCCGGTCGTCATCCATCAGGGGATCGGAGCAACAAAGATGCGCATTCGCCACGCCGTCGCGGCGACCGCACTCTCGCTCGGACTGCTGTCCGGCATCACCGGCATCGCCCAGGCGTCGCCGGAGGGCAGCGAGCAGGAGCCCGTCGGCATCCAGCAGGTCGACGCCGCAGCCGCGAGCTACGGCGGCTCGATCAGCCGCACCGAGGTCATCAGCCGGGCGAAGAACTGGTGGGACCGCAAGGTTCCGTACAGCCAGACGGCCTACGCGTGGGACGTCAACCACGGCAAGCAGTACCGCACGGACTGCTCCGGCTTCGTGTCCATGGCGTGGAAGCTCACCACGAGCCGCAACACGTCCACTTTGGACGAGGTCGCCACGAAGATCGCGTGGGCGAACCTCAAGCCGGGCGACATGATCCTGCGCAACGGCCACGTGAAGCTGTTCGAGAAGTGGGCCAACACGGCGCACACCTCCGTCTGGATCTACGAGGAGGGCAGCACCGCGACCGACATGGACCACGAGACCACGACGATCGCGACGCTGAAGAGCGGCGGTTACGCGCCGTGGAAGTACAACAAGATCACCGGCTGATCTAGCTGGTTCAGCTGGTAGCGAGGGCTTTCGAGAAATGCCACCGTTCACGCCACTGGTGCACCTCCCCCAGTTCACGGGTGCCCAGTCGCGTGAACAGGCCGGCGGCCTCGTCCCAGCAGCGGTCCGCGCCTGGCACGTCCCCCAGGCAGGCGTGGGCCGCACCGAGGTCCCTGAGCGTTCGCGCCCGCCACAACGGCAGCCCCAAGTCGGTCCACGACGCCAGGGCCTCGGCCAGCACCACCCGCGCACCGGCGTGGTCACCGGCCGCGAGCCGCCACTCCCCCAGCGTGCGGCGGACGAGCGCCTCGCCGAACCGGTCGCCGACGTCGCGGCAGCCGTCCAGCGCGGTGGCGATCAGCTCCTCGGCCGGGTCGAACAAACCCTTGCGGATCAACACCTTCGCCCAGGCCTGGGCGGTGTAGCAGCCGAGCAGCTCGTCTCCGGTGCCCGCGACCAGCTCGTGGGCGCGCACGATGTGCTCCTCGGCGAGGTCCAGCTCGCCACGGGCACGGTGGATCAGCCCGATGCCGCGCGCCGCGAGTGCTTCACCTCTCCTGCTCTTCGCCGCGCGGTAGGTCGTTTCAGCGAGCACGAGGGTGGCCTGCGCTCCCTCGTCGTCGCCGAGTTCTCTTTTGACGGAGCCGATTCCGTAGAGGGCGTGCGCGACGCCTTCCGGATCGTGCGACTCCAGCAGCTCGCGTGCCCTGTTGAGGGCTTCCAACGCGCACGGGTACTCGCCGAGATCCCGGCACACCATGCCGATGCCGTTCATCGCGACGGCCTCGCCGCGCTTGTCACCCAGGTTCACGAACAGCGTCTGCGCGGTGTCGAACCACTCGCGCGCCTCGCTCAGGTTGTCCCGCTTGTAGTGCATCTGGCCGAGGCTGCAGCGCAGCACCGCTTCCAGCCGCACGTCCCCGGTCTTCCACACGGCTTCCAGCGCCGCTGTGTGTGTTCGTTCCCAGGCCTCGTAACGGTTTCTGAGCCCGAACCAGGCGAACACCAGCACCTCGGCGAGCTGCGAGGCGATCTCCGCGAGACCGAGCTCCGCCGCGCGTTCGACGAGCCTCGTCAGCAGGTTCTCCTCGCGCGCGAACCAGGCGTCCTTGTCGGTGGGGCGCGCCGCGGTGGCGACTATGCCCAACGAGTCCTGCATGCGCGGCACGGCGAGGAAGAGCTGCTCGGTCAGTCCGTCCACAGTAGACAATGCGGCGACGACCGCTCTGCGCACAACGTCTTCGCGTTCGCGTTGCGGGTCTTCGGCTTCCGCGAGCTCGCGGGCGTGCAGCCGGACCAGCTCGTGCATCCGGTACCGCGCGCTGCCGATGACGTCGAGCAGCCGTGCGTCGACGAGCTGGTCGAGCACGTCCTCGTCGAGCAGGTGCACCCACAGGAAGCTCGGCACCTCCGGCAGTCCCAGGAACCCGAAGATCCGGTACGCCTGCCGGACGTTCTCGTCGAGCGCCCGGTAGGTCAGTTCCAGACTCGACCGCACCGCCAAGTCGTCCGCCACGAGCTCGTCGAGCCTGCTGCGCTCGTCGGACAGTCGTCTGACCAGCTTCGACACCGGCCAGTGCGCGCGTCCGGCCAGCCGCGCACCGGTGATCCGCACGGCGAGCGGCAGATATCCGCACAGCCGCGCGACTTCCTGCGCCTGGTCGGGTTCGTCGGAGACGCGGTCGTCGCCGAGGATGCGCTTGAGCAGCGTGACGGCTTCGTCGCTGCTGAGGACGTCGAGGGGGATCCTCCGGACGCCTTCCAGTCCGCACAACCGGCTGCGGCTCGTGATCAGCGTGAGGCAGCCCGGACTGCCGGGGAGGAGCGGCCGGACCTGCGACACGCTCGTCACGCCGTCCAGCACGATCACCACGCGCCGGCCGCTGACCGTGGCCCGCCACAGCGCCGCGCGTTCCTCGGCTGACTCGGGAATCCGCTCGCTGGGCACGTCCATGGCGCGCAGCAGCGAGTCCAGCGCCCCGGACGGCGAGTGCAGATCCACGAACAGCTGCCCGTCCGGGTACCGGTCCGCGAGCCGGTGTGCCGCGTGCACCGCGAGCGCGCTCTTGCCGACACCGGCAGGCCCCTCGATCCACCAGACGCCGCCGTCGCTGTCGAGCAGCCTGCCCAGTTCCCGGTCGCGCCCGGTGAAGTCGCCGGCGTCGCGCGGCAGGTAGTTGCGCCTGCTCTCGCGCGCGCCTTCGAGCACGTCGCGGTAGAGCTGCTGCAGCTGCTCGCCCGGCTCGACGCCCAGCTCGTCGACCAGGATCTTGCGCGTCTCCCGGAACACCCGCATCGCGTCGGCCCGGCGGCCGGCCCTCGCGAGCGCGGTCATGAGCTGCCCACGCAGTTTCTCGGCCAGCGGGTACTCGGCGACGAAGACACCGACCGGGTCGATCAGCTCGGCGTGCCGCCCCAGCGCGAGCTCGGCGTCGACCCACTGCTCCGCGGCCGCGAGCCTCTGCACGTCGAGCGTCTGCGCGAACACGACCGGCGTGCCGCGCCAGAGCTTGAGCGCCCGGTTCAGCGTCTCGGCCTTGACCTTGAGGTCGGGCTCGTCGTTCGCCTGGCTCACGAGCTTGCGGAACAGATGCAGATCGACGTTCTCGGGTTCGGCGCTCAGCACGTACCCCGCGGCCCGGTGCTCGACCGGCAGCCCTGCCCTTCGAAGGCTGCTGATGTGCACCTGCAGCGACTTGCGGGCCTGCGGCGGCGGCTCCTCACCCCAGATGAGGTCGATGAGCCGGTCGACGGGCACGATCCGTCCGCATTCGACCGCCAAGACCGCTAGGATCTGTGCGGGCTTGGGCGGCACCGACGGCTCGACCGGCCCGAGAATCCTGACCTCCACTGCGCCCCCACCAGCGTTGAAGATTCACCAAGTTCTGCGCGGCATTGCCAAATTCTGACGCAGCCCGGCAATCCCCGGTTCCACTTCTGGGTGACGCCACTCGAATGGACGCAGATGTCGAGGCAACCAGACCAGAGTTTGTCCCGTCTCGCCCACTTTCAGTGGGCATGAATGTGAACTTTCGTTCACAGACTCGCTTTGACCCGCGCGAACTCCTCCGCCAGCGCGGGCAACTGCCAGTGCGCGTTCAACCCGCTCGGATTGGGCAGCACCCACACCCGCACCCCGCCCACCAGGTCCGTCTGTGGCCCGACCTGCGCTTTCTTGCGGTTGAACGCCGCCCGGTACACCGTCACACCGAGCACCGCGAGAACCTTCGGTGAATACCGCTCGACCTTTTCGGCGAGCTCAATGCCACCGGCCTTCAGTTCGTCAATTGTTAATTCGTCGGCTTTGGCGGATGGCCGCGCGACGACGTTCGTGATGCCGAGGTTGAGGTCGAGCAGCTGCTCCTGCTCCGCGGGCGCGAACTGCCGCGGCGTGAACCCGGACAAATGCAGGGCGGGCCAGAACCGGTTTCCCGGCCGGGCGAAGTGGTGCCCGGTCGCCTCCGACACGAGGCCGGGGTTGATGCCGCAGAAGAGCACGTCGAGCCCGGGCTTGATCACGTCGGGAATCACGCGATCAAGCCTACGGTGTCGCGGTGACCGTTCTTCCGCTGCTGTTCCTCGACGTCGACGGCCCGCTGCTCCCGTTCGGCGACGGCGTTCCCGGCACCCCAGGCCTCGCCCGGCTCGACCCGCTGCACGGCCCGTGGCTCAAAGCCCTGCCGTGCGAACTCGTCTGGGCCACGACGTGGATGGACGACGCGAACGAGCACATCGCCCCGTTGCTCGGCCTGCCGCGGCTACCGGTGGCCACCTGGGTGGACGATGAACCACGCGACGGCCTGCACTGGAAGACGCGCGGCCTGGTCGAGCTGGCGGGAACCAGGCCGTTCGCCTGGGTCGACGACGAGATCACCGGGAAGGACCGCGCCTGGGTCGCCGAGCACCACCCCAACGCCCTGCTCCACCGCGTCGACCCGCGCCACGGCCTGACCGACGCCGACTACCTCGCGCTCGACGCCTGGCTGCGCGCGAACTAGGACGCGGTGGCCGGGATGCGGGGGCGCGGCGTCCACATCGTGTAGCCGGCTCGGCGCGCGTCCTCCGGCGAGTGGAAGAACGCGTCCCCCTTCATCCGCTTGTAGTACGGCGACTCCGGGGTGTGGAACATCATCGTCCGCGAGTTCGCCTTGATCGCGGGAGGCACCGGCACCGGTTCCTCCATGATCGACAGGCGGCCGACGACCGGCACCTCGTGCACCGCGCGGGAGCGCATGGTCAGCCAGGTCAGGAGCACGCCAGCCAGGAACGCGCCCGCGCACAGCAGGAACATCTGGATGAAGAAGCCGAACAACACGAAGCTCCTAGGCAGAAGTGAAGTCCTCGTCGACCCGCAGGTCCGGGGCGGCGGCACGCAGGGCGTCGCTCAGCGCGCCCGCGCGCTCGGGGTCCGCCACGCGGGCAGAGGCGGTCAGGTGGCCTTTGTGGACGACGCCGGTGAACTCGGTGACGCCCTGGTCGAGCACCACCCCGAGCAATCCGGAGACGACGCCGGAGGAAACCGGCATGCGCTCGCCGGCGTTCGGGGTGATCATGTCGGTGATGCGGTAGGAGGCGGTCAGCCCGCGCACGGCGTCGACCACCTCCTGGCGTTCGGCGGCGGTGCCCGCGGTGCCGGCCAGCACGATCTCGGACGAGCGCACGGCGAACACCAGGTGGCCGGGCTCGATCTCGGCGGCGGGACGGAACGCCGTGCCCACCGAGGCGAGCAGCATCGGCACGACTAGAGCGCCGAGGAAGACGCGCTGCGGTAACTGCACGCGCCTGACCTATCTCATTCGGCCGACTCCATGCCACCACCTGGAGCAGAATCAGCAGGACAACACGCCCGAATTCACTCGTTCGTGGAGATGATCACGGGCTCACCCGAAGCGACCAGCCGCCAGTCGGACCGCACGAAAGCAGCGGGATCCAGCACCCCCGCGGCCTTCACCCACTCGATCAGCAGCTGCCGGATCTCCTGCCGCTGGTTGTGCAGCACGGGCGCCGACGCGATGTGCGGGAAGTCGCCCCCACCGCCCTGCCGGTAGTTGTTCACCGCCACCGCGAACTCGACGGAGTCGTCCACCGGCACCCCGTCGTAGGCCAGCCCCACGATCCGCGACCCGACCGGCGCGGCGATGTCGATGTCGTACGTCAAGGGCGCGGCCAACCCGTACGCGATGTCGAAGTTGTAGTCCGGCACATCAGCCGACACCTCAGCCGCCGAAAACGGCCCACCAGAAGAAACCTGCCGGAAGTACCGGGCCGACTCCTCCAGGAAGTCCCGCAGCTGCCCGCCGGTCAGCCGCACCCCGACGAGGGTGTTGTCGAACGGGTACAGCCCGGCGACGTCCCGTATGGACACTTCCCCGGCCGGAATCGCCGCCCCGCGGTTGAAAGGCGCGCACAACGACAACACCGGCAGCGACGTCGACTTGGCCACCTCCAGCGCCTGCACGTGGTTGATGAACCCCAGCGCGGGGGTGTCCTCGAACCGGGACCGATCGGCCGACATCGCACCGAGACAGGTGCCGATCCGCGCGTTGACGTAGTTGATGACCTTCGCGTGGTCGTGGCGCAGCAGCCGCGCGATCCGCGGGTCCTCGGCCACCGACGAGGACGACAGCACCGACGACTGCGACGACACCACGGACCACCGGCCGTCGAACTCCAGGTCGAACTCCATCACCGACAACCGCTTGCCCCAGTACAACGGCTCGGTCAGCAGCACCGGCCGCCCGGTCACCTTGTTCAGCACGAACCGCTGCGGGATCTCCACGTGCGCATGCCCGACCAGCACCGCGTCGATGCCCGGCACCGTCTCCGCGAGCAGCTCCGCGCAGTTCTCCGGGAACGGCACCTGATCACCCAGCGACGACGACAGATCCGCGCCGGAGTGCGCCACCACGATCACCAGGTCGGACTTCGACCGCACCTCCGGCACCCAGTGCAGCGCCTGCTCGACCAGCCCGGGAAACGTCAGCAGTCCCTCGACGACGGCCCGGTCCCACACCGCGATCCCGGGGTTGGTCAGCCCCAGGATTCCGACCCGCAACGGCGGCCCGCCCGTCCGCCACACGGTCTTGATCACGTACGGCTGGAACGCCGGCAGCCCGGTCGCGACATCCACCGCGTTCGCCGCCAGCAGCGGGAAGTCCAGCTGCCGCTCGAACGTCCGCAGCACCTCGAGCCCGTAGTTGAACTCGTGGTTCCCGACAGCCGCGGCCGTGTACCCGATCGCGTTCATCGCGGCCGCCATCGGATGCACCAACGTCCGCGTGATCGGTTCGACGCGCGCGTAGTAGTAGGCCAGCGGCGTGCCCTGGATGGTGTCACCGGCGTCGAGCAGCAACGTCCGATGCCGCCCCACGGCGTCTCGCACCTCGTGCACCAGCGTCGAGATCTTCGCGAGGCCGACGTCGTCGTGCGCGTAGTCGTCGAACTCGCGGTCGCGGTAGTAGTCCCAGTTGAACAGGTTGCCGTGCAGGTCCGTGGACCCCATGACGGTCAGCGTGAACGTGCGCAGGCCGCTCACCTCCGTCAGTCGTCAGGCCTCAAACCGAACATAGCTGCTCACAATTGACGTAACCGCCAATCGCCCGAACGGTGGACGGTTCTCACAGGTGGTACACAGACTCTCCAGCCACCATAGGAGCCATGCGCACGATGAAAGCCGAACTCCGCAGGCCTGACGGGCAGCCCGTGCGGGTGCTCGTGGTGGACGACGAGTCCACTCTGGCCGAGCTGATGACGATGGCGCTGCGCATGGAGAAGTGGGACGTCCGCACCGCGCTCGACGGCTCCACCGCGGTCAGGACCGCGCGCGAGTTCAAACCGGACGCCGTCGTGCTCGACGTGATGCTGCCGGACTTCGACGGCTTCGAGGTGCTGCGCCGGATGCGCGCGGAGCAGCCCAACCTGCCGGTGCTGTTCCTGACCGCGAAAGACGCCGTGGAGGACCGCATCGCCGGCCTCACCGCGGGCGGCGACGACTACGTGACCAAGCCGTTCTCACTCGAAGAGGTCGTGCTGCGGTTGCGTGCACTCATGCGGCGCACGGGCGTCACGGAGGAGGACGCGGGCGCACGGCTCGTCGTCGGCGATCTCCAGCTGAACGAGGACACGCGCGAGGTGAGCCGCGCGGGCGAGCAGATCTCGTTGACCGCCACGGAGTTCGAGCTGCTGCGCTACCTGATGGCCAACCCGCGCCGCGTGCTGAGCAAGGCGCAGATCCTCGACCGCGTCTGGAGCTACGACTTCGGCGGCCAGGCGAACATCGTCGAGCTGTACATCTCCTACCTGCGCAAGAAGATCGACGCCGGGCGCGCCCCGATGATCCACACGATGCGGGGCGCGGGCTATGTCCTCAAGCCTTCGGCCTAAAACCCTGCGCGCCAAGCTGATCGCCGGCCAGATCGCGGTGATCATCGCGTTGTCCGTGGTCACCGGTGTGGTCACGGCGCTGGCGGCGCACGGCTTCCTGACCCACGACCTCGACCGCCAGATCACCGACATCAAGCAGCCACCGGTCGGCGGCCGCGCGCCGGGCATCAACGCGAAGATCAACCCCGACGGCACCGTCGAGGGGACGATCGAGCTGCCGTACTGGGACCAGCCGCGCCCGTTGAACGCACACGAGGCCGAGGAGCTCAAGGAGCTCGGCGAAGGCAACCACAGCGTCGACTTCGGCAGGGAGGTCGGCTTCTTCCGCGTCCACGTCGACCCGACGCGGATCAAGGGCATGCCGTCGGGCCCGGTCGACCGGGTCGTCTGGCAGATGATCTGGCTGCTCGTCGCCCTCACCGCGGCCGGCGTGGCGGCGGCCGCGCTCGTCGGCCAGCGGATCATCCGGCGGAGCCTGGTGCCGCTCGACCGGGTCGCCGAGACCGCCGCCCGCGTCTCCGAGCTGAACCTGGGCGAAGGCGAGGTGGCGCTGGCCGAACGGGTCGCGGACACCGACCCGGACACCGAGGTCGGCAAGGTCGGCCTCGCGCTCAACCGGATGCTCGGCCACGTCGGCGAGGCGCTGAAGACCAGGCACGCCAGCGAAACCCGCGTCCGCCGGTTCGTCGCGGACGCCTCGCACGAGCTGCGCACGCCGCTCGCCGCCATCCGCGGTTACGCCGAGCTGACCAGACGATCCGAGGAGGAAGTTCCGGACCAGATCGCGCACGCCATGAGCCGCGTCGAGTCCGAGGCCGTGCGGATGACGTCGCTGGTCGAGGACATGCTGCTGCTGGCGCGACTCGACGACGGCCGCCCGCTGGAACGCGAGGAGGTGGATCTTTCCCGGCTCGTGCTGGACGTGGTCGGCGACGCCCGCATCTCCGCGCCGGGCCACAGCTGGAAGATCGAGCTGCCGGAGGAACCCGTCACCGTCGAGGGTGATGTCCAGCGCCTGCACCAGGTCCTGGGCAACCTGCTCTCCAACGCCCGCGCCCACACCCCGCCCGGCACCACGGTCACCACCGGCCTGAACGTCCACAATGGACGCGTCGACCTCACCGTCACCGACGACGGACCGGGCATCCCGGCGGGCCTGGAGGTGTTCGAACGGTTCGCGCGCGGCGACAGCAGCAGGTCACGCGCCGCCGGCAGCACGGGGCTGGGGCTGTCCATCGTGGCCGCCGTCGTCGGCGCGCATGATGGCGAGGTGTCCGTGCAGAGCGTCCCAGGGAAGACCGAATTCACCGTCTCGCTGCGGCTCTGACGTCTCGCTCCACAGCAACGGCAGCAGGTCCGCGCCCCGCCGGAACAGCCACGGGATCCCCTTCAGCAGCAACCACGCGACGTGGTGCCACACCGTCAGCTCGCGCCCGCCGGAGCACTCCAGGCTGACGTCGCCGATCGCGTGCCCGAGCGCGCGCAGCTCGGTGGCGAACGCCTTCGCGAGCATCCGGTGCCCCAGCTCGGACGGGTGCAGCCGGTCGACCGCCCACGTCTCCAGCTCGTACGCGCCGGGCAGCGTGTGCAGGTCGACGCACCGCACGCCGTGCCGCGCGGTCACGACGTCGACCACGCGGTTGTACTCGTCGATGCGTTCCTTCAGCACTCGCCGCAACCGTCCGGGCAGCTTGAACACGCGGCCCTGGTCGTGGAACCGCACGGTGACGACGGAGACGCCGGCCGCGGTCAGCTCACGGCAGATCGCGTCGAGGTCGGCGTGCATCCGCTGAGCGGAGAAGTCGGACCGGAGCGTGTCGTTGACGCCCGCGATGACGACGGCCGCGCTGGGCTTGTCGCGCAGGGCCTGCGGCAACTGAACGCGTCTGACGTCGGCCAGCCGCGCGCCGGAGACGGCGTAGTTGCGATAACCGTTGTCCGGGTAGGCGGACGAGAGGATCGGGCCGAAGCCGCGCCACCCGCCGGGAACGAGGTCTCCGATCCCGACCGCTGTCGAGTCACCGAGTAGCACCAGCACACGGCTCAGCATCAGCGTGCCCGGTGATCTCGGAATGACCGTGTGGGAACGGTTCAGCGAAATGCTGGGTAAAGAGGGAGTTCGAGCACCTCAGCGCCGTAGCGGTCGGCCAGTGCGCCGATCACCGCGTCGGCGTGCGAGGCGACCGTCTTCTCGCCGAGGATCAGCGCGTCGGACCTCAGCCGCACCCAGCGGCCCGCCAGCACGACGCTGCGCGGTGGTGCGTTGTCGACCGTCGGCATCGGCTTGGACAACGCCCGCCAGGTCGCGAGCCACACCCACAGCAGCTGGGCTTCCAGCAGACGCGGTAAGAGCACCGCGTCGTCGTCCATCTCGGGCCACACCGACCCGACCTCGGCCCGCCACGCGGCGATCATGGCCTCGGACATGCCCGGCGGCAGCCCCCACCCGCACCAGCAGGAAGGGAAAGGAACCCTGAGCGCTGCCGCGTCGAACACGATGTCGCGGACGCAGCCGCCCTCGAAGTCGACGAACCGCACCCCGCGCGAGGTGACCAGGTGGTTGTCCGGACAGGACGTCGACGGGCTGAACGCACGGCGCCGCGAGGTGCTGAACGCCCGCGCGGCATCGGCGGCGAACTCGGTGGCCTGCGGGGACGTCTCGACGCCCAGCGTGGTGCCCAGCAGCGCCGGTAACCCCGCGATGGCCGCGTGCACGTCGACCGCGATCGGGTCCTGGCAGCACTGCGCACCGGCCCGGCGCATCAACGCGTCGAAGTCCGCGTCCCGACCGGCCGTCGTGGCGTGCAGGCGGCCCATCGCGTGTGCCCACGACAGCAAGCCGCGCTCGGCAGCGCGCGCGTCCTTCGCGTGCAGCTTCTCGGACAACCTCGGCGCCCGGCCCAGGTCCTCCAGCACGACCAGACGCGACGTCGCGTCGTGGGCGAAAAGTTCTGGCGTGGCGCGCTCTTCGGCGGGCAACGCGGTGAGGAGCTGGTGGCTGACGGCCTCGTGCGCCCACGGGTCGCGGTCACCGGTACCGGCCGGATAGCGCTTCACGACCAGCGTGCGCGGCATCGAGAACGGCGAGGACGCCACTCTGACCCGGATCACGACGGAACGACCGGTACCCCCGAGAGCCTCGGGGTCAGCTAGGCGCACCTGTGCACCCAAACGCCTGGTCAGTACCCGCTCGGCCGCTTCGACAGCTTCCGCGATCTCAGGTGAGGTCGTGTCGGGAGGGCCCGCGGTGATCTCCACGCTCATCCCCTCCGACCCTACTCCCCATGTCCGTGAGCCGGACCGACGCTAATCCGGCCAGGCTGCGACTACCACCACTCGTTGATAACGGCTCGCGCTGTTTCCGGATCACCCCTTGGACAGTGGACGTGTGGAAACACCATCCGTTGCCCGCCGCCTGCGGATCAACAGCACGAACGCGGCCGCGGCGACAATACCGATCAAGTTGATCCCCAGTTGGGCTACTGCCGGCCCCACTCTGTCCCACACTCCGAGAACTGCCGCCAGAGCCGCGTACCCGGCCGCCGGAACCGTGGTGACCGAGATGAACACGCCGACGAGTGCCGCGGACTTCGCGGACGTCATCGACAGCATGCCCGCCGCGCCCGCCAGCAGTGCGACGATCAGCGAGAACGGCCCGAACTGGTAGACGAAGTCGACCTGGTGACCGTTGATCAACGCGTCCTTGGCGAACAGCCCGCCGAGCTCACCGCACCAGGTCAGCACGGACGTGATCACCATGGCCAGCGGGAAGCCGACACCGAGCGCGATCGATGCCCGTTTGACCAGGTCCCACCTCCGCGCGACAAGGCCGACCGCGATGGCGGCGAGCGGTCCGAACTCCGGCCCCACCACCATCGCGCCGACGATCGTCACCGGCGAGTTCGTCGCGACGCCCACCGCCGCCAGCAGGCACGCGATGGTGAGGAAGGCCTGGAACGTCACGCTCGGCCGGGACTCCTCGCCCGACTTCGCGATCAGCTCCTCCCACACGATCACGTCCGAACCCTCGCCGGGCGCGTTCTCCTCGGCGCGGTCCGCGCTGTCGGACAGCGAGGTGTCGATCGTCTCGATCGTCACGCCGCCGGTGTGGTCGATGTGGAGTTCGCAGAGCGCGGCAACGATCTCGTCGACCGCCTCCCGCGCCACGTCCGCCGTGATCAGGTCACCGGCGGGCTCGATCGCCGCGCCACGCAGGACCACCAGGTGGGTGGCGCCCGCGTGGTCGCGGAGGATCTTCAGCGCGGCTTCGGTCTGGTCTGCCGGGCAGACCACCCTCAGCCTCAGCATTTACTGCTTCTGCTCGGACTTCTGGTCGGGCTTGGCGTCGACGCCGGCTTCCTTGCGCTGCTGCGGCGTGATCGGGGCCGGGGCCGCGGTCAGCGGGTCGTAGCCGCCGCCGGACTTCGGGAACGCGATCACCTCGCGGATCGAGTCGACCCCCGCGAGCAGCATGACGAGGCGGTCCCAGCCGAGCGCGATGCCACCGTGCGGCGGCGCGCCGAACTTGAACGCGTCGAGCAGGAAGCCGAACTTCTCCTGCGCCTCCTCGGCCCCGATGCCCATGACGTTGAACGCGCGCTGTTGCACGTCCGCGCGGTGGATACGAATCGAGCCACCGCCGAGCTCGTTGCCGTTGAGGATCACGTCGTAGGCGTAGGCCAGCGCGTTGCCTGGCTCGGTCTCGAAGTTGTCGATCCACTCCGGCGTCGGCGAGGTGAACGCGTGGTGCAGCGCCGTCCACTTGCCGCCACCGACCGCGACGTCACCGGCCTCGAGCTTGTCGACCGCCTCGAACATCGGGAAGTCCACGACCCACGCGAACGCCCACGCGTTCTCGTCGACCAGGCCGACGCGGTGCGCGATCTCGACGCGGGCCGCACCGAGCAGTGCGCGCGCGTCCCGTGCCTCGCCCGCGGCGAAGAAGATGCAGTCACCGGCGTTGGCGCCGACGGCCTTGGCGAGCCCGTCGCGCTCGGCGTCGGTCAGGTTCTTCGCGACCGGTCCGCCCAGCGTGCCGTCCTCCTGGACGAGCACGTACGCGAGGCCCTTGTGGCCGCGCTGCTTGGCGAACTCCTGCCACGCGTCGAGCGTGCGGCGGGGCTGGCTCGCACCACCCGGCATGACCACGGCACCGACGTACGGCGCCTGGAACACGCGGAACGTCGTGTCCTTGAAGTACTCGGTCAGCTCCGTGAGCTCGACGTCGAAGCGCAGGTCCGGCTTGTCCGAGCCGTACTTCGCCATCGCCTCGGCGTAGGAGATGCGGCGGAACGGCAGCGGGAGCTCGACGTCCTTCGTCTCCTTCCAGATGGCGGCGAGCAGCTTCTCGGTGAGCGCGATGACGTCGTCCTGCTCGACGAAGCTCATCTCGATGTCGAGCTGGGTGAACTCCGGCTGCCTGTCGGCGCGGAAGTCCTCGTCGCGGTAGCAGCGCGCGATCTGGTAGTAGCGCTCCAGGCCACCGACCATGAGCAGCTGCTTGAACAGCTGCGGCGACTGCGGCAGCGCGTACCAGCTGCCAGGACGCAGCCGCGCGGGCACCAGGAAGTCGCGCGCGCCCTCGGGCGTGGAGCGGGTCAGGGTCGGGGTCTCGATCTCGACGAACTTCTCGCCGTGCAGCACCTCGCGCGCGATCCGGCTGACCTCGCTGCGCAGCCGGATGGCCTTGGCCGGGCCCTCGCGGCGCAGGTCGAGATAGCGGTGCTTGAGGCGGGCCTCCTCGCCCGGCTCCGTGTCGCTCTCGACCTGGAACGGCAGCGGCGCGGCCTCGTTGAGCACCTCCAGGTCGCTCACGTAGACCTCGATGGCACCCGTGGCCAGGTCGGGGTTCTCGCTGCCCTCCGGCCGCTTGCTCACCTCGCCGGTGACCTTGATGACGTACTCGCTGCGCAGCCGGTGCGCGCGCTCGGCCATCTCGCCCTCGCGGAACACGACCTGGGCCACGCCACTCGCGTCGCGCAGGTCGATGAAGATGACACCGCCGTGATCACGCCGGCGAGCGACCCACCCGGTGAGGGTGACGGACTGCCCGGCGTGCTCGGCCCGGAGTGATCCGGCCTCGTGCGTGCGCAACACGGTGGTGGCTCCTTGTAGACGAAGTCAGCTTTACCGTCAAGGCTAGCTGGGACCGCCTTCGTATTTTCACGCAGGTCTTGCCGGGCGCCGGTGATCTCTGTTGGCTAGCTTCTCCGGCATGCGGATCCCGGTAGCCGTCTTCGGCATGCTCGTGATGTTCGTCGTGGCCGTCGGCGTGCTGTTCCTGGGCGTTCTCGGCTTCACGCCCGTTTCCGCGTGCACCGGCATGTGCTTCGCGCCGTTCCTGATGGCGACCGTCGGCACCATCGTGATCGGGCTGTCCGCGACCTTCGCGACGTGGTTCCGCGCGCTGCGTGAGCCTCGGGCCTACTGGCCGTGGATCGGTGCCGGGCTGATGGCCGGCCTCTACCTCGTGGCGCTCTCAGTCGCGGAACAGGTCCTCTGACTTCAGCTTGGCCTCGGCCCAGGCCGTGTGCCAGCCGCGGTCGACCTGCTCGGCGTTCTCCCCGTCGTCGGCGATCCGCTCGATCATGTCCCGCAGCGCGGCCCGGCTCCCCGCGTCCAGCACCGGCATCACCTCGACCAGGAACGGCAGCACGGCCGTAGCGGCCGGGCAGACGAACCCGCCCTCCTCGCAGACCGTCCGGTCGAGATCGGCCACGGCCCGCGCGACGAGCTCTGGATCGTCGGACAGCAACGCCCGCAGATGGCCCGGCGTGTCCAGCGCAGGTCCGTAGGCGTGGTCGATCTCGTGCCACGCAACGGAGTCCAGACCTTCCAGCATGCGCGGATCATAGGTTCCGCAACGCGGAGCGCATCTCCTCGTCCTGATCGAACGCGCGCCACCCGGCGTGGCAGCAAAGTCGCCGGTCCGACGCCAGGGCCGGCGCTGCCGCCTCCAGCCGTACACCCGCCTCCCCCAGCGCCTCTGCCGCAGCGATCATCACGTGCTCGAAGCGGCCGGTGCCCACACCGTCCAACGCCTCGGTGCACACCGCCACGAGATCACCCGGATCTCCGGTCATCCGCAGGTAGGCGTACCTGGTCTGAACCCGCATCGGCAGCCGCTCGTCGCTCATCGGCAGCCGGTCGGCCAGATGCGCCGCAGCAGGTCCGATGTGTCGGAGCAGCTCCACGGCCCGCCGGCGCAGCACGCCGTCCTCCGTCACGTCGGTCGCGATCACGTCGGCCGCCTCGACCGGGTCCCCGCCGCACTTCCACCACGCCCAGGCGGCGAGCGGATCGGCGGGGGTGAGCTCCGGCACCGGCGTCCCGATCTCACCGAGAGCCGACAGCGCCGAGTACCGGTGCTCGGTGTCCAGCAACGCCACCAGTTCCGTCACGTCCGGCAACGCCTCCGCGACCAGCCAGTCCAGCGTCTGTCCCAGTGACGGCACCAAGGTCAGGTAGCGCCGGATCGGGTTGGAGCGCGGATACGGCCGCAAGCGACGCACGAGGCCCGGCACCTGACGGCCACAGCGAGCCAGCGCCCACGCGGCCGCGTCGCTGATCTTCTTGTCGTACATGAGCGCGTCGTCGTCCAGCAAAGCGGCGATGGCATCGGCGTGCTCTGCCGACCGTGCGCAACCGAGCAGGTAGACGGCCTCGTACCGGACGTGTGGATCCGGATCCTCGAGCCAGGACGCCGCGATCGGCAGCAGCTCAGCGGCCGGAGAGCGCCACCGGCCCAGCAGCGTGCCCGCGTTGTGCACCACGGCACGACGCCGGTGCGGTACCGCGCTGAGCTCTCGCAGCAACGCCGTGTGCTCGGCGGGCCGGTCCGCGAACACCTCGGTCATCTCGCCGATCACTGCGCCGGGCGCGATCCCGAACGATGCCGTCTCCCACCACACCTCCATGTCGCCGCTGAACCCCGGCAGGAACTCCTCGACGCCGAGCTCCAGCGCGTACGCGACCGCGAGGCGGAACTGCGGATCGTCCGTCGGCAGCCCGCGCAACCACGCCGCGATCTCGTCGTCGGCCGCGAACTTCCCCGCCGCCACCACGATGTCGAGCCGCGAGGGCACGTCGGACCAGCACCGCCGAATCATCTCCAGCACACCGGAAGCCGATCCGCGCCCGTCGCCGAACGTGCGCCACGCGTGCCGCCGGACGGCCGGATCGTCGTCCTCCACCAACGCCAGCACGCGAAGCCGTTCCCGTCCCCACACGCGAAGCCAGTCCGGATCGTCCACACCGTCGCGGGCCAGCCGCGACAGGTTGATCAGGACGCAGATCCGCCACGGAGTGTCCACAGAGGACGCCAGGTCGACCAGGAACGGCAGGGCGGCGTTGGCGGCGGAGTCCGGCCCGTAGCTGTCCCACAGCAGCTCGCCCAGGTCCCAGTCCGGCTTGGTCGACCACCGACGGGCCCGCAACAGGTGCGGGATCTCCTCCGCGGTCCCGCAGTTGTGTTCAAGCTGATCCCACGCGATGTCCCCCAGACCCTCCAGCACGCCGGTGAGCATAGGAAAAGACCGCGACCGGAGTCGCGGCCTTTTCGGTCAGAGCTCAGCTCACGCGGTCGGCGCGAGGTACAGCAGGCGGTTCGGCGAGCCCGAACCCGGGTTGGTCACCTTGCTGGGCGTCGACTGCGTGACCAGGTAGGAAGCCACCTGGGCGGGAGTCGCCGTCTTGTTCGTCGACAGGTAGCGCGCCGCGGCACCGGCCACGTGCGGGGTCGCCATCGAGGTGCCGGAGATGGTGTTGGTGGCCGAGTCGGACGTGTTCCACGCCGAGGTGATGTTGCTGCCAGGGGCGAAGATGTCCAGCACCGCGCCGAAGTTCGAGTACGACGCGCGGGCGTCCGTGCGCTCGGTGGCGCCGACGGTGATCGCCTCGGCCACCCGGGCCGGGGAGAAGCCGGACGCGTTGGCGTTGGAGTTGCCCGCGGCGACCGCGAACGTGACGCCCTTGGCGATGGCGTTCTTCACGGCCGTGTCGAGGGTGGCGTTCGCGCCGCCGCCCAGGGACAGGTTGGCCACGGCCGGCTTGACCGCGTGCGCGCCGACCCAGTCGATGCCCGCCGCCACACCGGCGAGGGTGCCGGAGCCGCTGTTGTCGAGCACGCGGACGCCGACGACCTTCGCGCCCTTGGCGACGCCGTACTGCGAGCCCGCGATGGTGCCCGCGACGTGCGTGCCGTGGCCGTTGCCGTCCTGCGCGACGGCATCGTTGTCAACGAAGTCGTAGCCGTTGGAAGCGCGACCACCGAACGTCGAGTGGCTGATGCGCACACCGGTGTCGATGACGTACGCGGTCACGCCCGCGCCCGTCGAGGTGTAGCTGTACTTCTGGTCCAGCGGCAGGCTCTTCTGGTCGATGCGGTCGAGACCCCACGACGGCGGGTTCGTCTGCGTCGCCTCCACGTGCACGACCTGGTCGGCCTCGACGAACTCGACCGACGGGTCGGCGGCCAGGCGCTTGGCCTGCTTCTCGGTCAGCTTCACGTTGAAGCCGCCGAAGCTCGTGTAGTCGCGCTCCACCTTCGCGCCGAAACGCGAAGCCAGGGCGTGCGAGTTCGCCTTGCCCTCCTTGAGCTTCACGATGAAGCTGCCCGCGACCTTCTCGGGAGAGCCGAGCGACAGCACCTCACCCTCGGCGGCGGAGGCCGAGGGAACCATCAGAACCGACAGGGCGAGGGTCGCCGCGCCGGCACCGGCCAGGAACCGGATCTTTCGCGTCATGATGTGCATTCCGTTCTTTGCAGGGGAACGAACACTTTCGACGCTATGGAGAGATCCGGTTCCTGCCAAGGGTGTCCTAAGGGTTAGGACGCCGTTCGATTGCCGGACAATTCACGATTCACAGAGATGGCGGCCAGTAGAGGATACGAGTGACGGGTGGCGTTCCCGGAGTGCCGGTGGTAACCAATGCGCGCTCCACCTGTGCGGGCGTGGCGGCGCGGTTGTACTCCAGATAACGAGCCGCGACACCGGCCGCGTGCGGTGCGGCCATCGACGAACCGCTGAGCGTCGCGGTCGCCGTGTCGTCGGTGTTCCAGGCAGAGGGAATGTTCACGCCCGGCGCCCAGATGTCCACCAGCGGGCCGAAGTTCGACGACGACGCCTTGGTGTCGGCCTGCGTCAACGCACCCACGCAGATCGCCTGCGAAACCCGTTGTGGCGACGAGTTCACCGGATCGCTGTTGCTGCCACCGGCCGCGACCGTGTACGAGACACCCGAGTCGATCGACTTCTTCACCGCGGTGTCGAGAGCCGCGGAAACGCTGCCACCCAACGACATGTTCGCCACCGCCGGCTTCACGGCGTTCGCCGTCACCCAGTCCACCCCCGCGATGACACCGGAGATGGTGCCGGAACCGGAACCGTTCAACACCCGCACGCCCCAGACCGTGGCCCGCTTGGCAACACCGTACTTCGTGCCCGCCGCGATGCCTGCGACGTGCGTGCCGTGACCGTTGTCGTCCTGCGCGATCGCGTCGTTGTCCACGGTGTCCCAGCCGTTGCGCGCCCGGCCGCCGAAGTCCGTGTGCGTCACGCGAATCCCGGTGTCGATCACGTAGATGTTCACGCCCCGACCGGCGCTCGTGTAGGAGTACTTCTGGTCCAACGGCAACGCGCGCTGGTCGATCCGGTCCAGCCCCCACGGCGGGTTGAGCTGCGTGGAGTTCGCGTGCACGATCCCGTCACGCTCCACATGCGACACGTTCGGGTCGGCCTGCACCGAACGCAGCTGCGCGGCCGTCAGCCGAGCGCTGAACCCGTTGAAGACACTGGTGTACCGATGCTCGACCGCGCCCGCGAACGAGGACACGGCGCCATCTTTGTAAACCACGATGTAGGACGAGGTGGCCGCGGACGCCGGAGCGACCACGACCGCTGCCGCCAGGGCGGCGACTGCCAGCAGGGCTCTCACAGGGTTTCCTCTCGTTGCAGGGCAGGGAAAAACGGCCCCGGCTCGCAGGGAGCCGGGGCCGCACATCAGAGGAGATCAGCTGGTCGAAGGCCAGTGCAGGAGCTTGGTCGTCGTACCGGCACCGGGGTTGGTCACCTTGCCGTTGGTGGCGTTGGAGGTGATCGCGGCCGAGACCTGCGCGGGCGTCACGTTGAAGTTGCTCTGCAGGTAACGGGCCACCACGCCGACGACGTGCGGGGTCGCCATCGAGGTGCCGGAGATGGTGTTCGTGGCCGTGTCACTGGTGTTCCACGCGGAGGTGATGTCGCGGCCGGGTGCGAACACGTCCACGACCGGGCCGAAGTTGGAGAACGACGACCGCGCGTCGTTGCGGTCGGTCGAGCCGACGGTGATCGCCGCCGCCACCCGTGCGGGCGAGGTGTTGGCAGCGTTGGTGTTCGAGTTGCCCGCCGCCACGGCGAACGTGACACCACGCGTGATCGCGCCCTGCACGGCGCTGTCGAGCGAGGCGTTCGCGCCGCCACCGAGCGACATGTTGGCCACCGCGGGCTTGACGTGGTTCGCGGCCACCCAGTTGATGCCCGCGTTCACGCCCGCGAGCGTGCCGGAGCCGTTGTTGTCGAGCACGCGCACCGCGATGATGTTCGCGGCCTTCGCGACACCGTACTGCGAGCCCGCGATGGTGCCCGCGACGTGCGTGCCGTGCCCGTTGCCGTCCTGCGCGACCGCGTCGTTGTCGACGAAGTCACGGCCGTTCTTCGCACGACCGCCGAACGTCTGGTGGCTGATCCGGACGCCGGTGTCGATGACGTAGGCGTTCACGCCGGCGCCGGTGGTGTTGTAGCTGTAGCGCTGGTCGAGCGGCAGGTAGCGCTGGTCGATCCGGTCCAGGCCCCACGACGGCGGGTTGACCTGGGTGGCCTGGATGCTCAGCACCTGGTCGCGTTCCACGTACTCGACCGAGGGGTCGGCGGCCAGTCTGCGCGCCTGGGCGTCGCTCATCTTGACCGAGAAGCCCTTGAAGGCGGCGTCGTACACGTAGCCGATCTGACCGCCGAAGCGCGCACCGAGAGTCGCGGCGCTCGCGGTGACGCGGTTGTCCTTCAACTTCACGACGAAGCTGCCGGGGATGTTCTGGACGCCTTGGAAGGTGAGGATCTCACCGACGGCCGCCTGCGCGGGCGACGCGAAGGCAGCGATCATGACCGCCGCACCCAGCAGGGTTGCTGTCTTGCGCATTGCGTAGTCCTGTTCGTCGCAGGGATGCTCAGGAACCCAATCGGGACTATTGGCGGCTTAATAGGCCCGAGATCTGAACTTTCCGGGTTTCCCAGTGGCCCGAAACCGCCGATCGGCTGTACCGCGTTGTCTTTGCTGCCGATAGCCTTCCGAACTTGACTCCGGGAACGGAGGTGTCATGCTCACGATTTACCCACCGCGCGAGGAGCTCGCCGACCTGTTGGTGACGGGTCCGTTCGCGGACGCCTTGCGGGTCGCGATCCAGGTGCGGGGTCTCAGTCTGGAACGGCTGCAGCACCGCCTGCGAGTGCGCGGCGCGCCGATCAGCGTGACGGCGCTGAGCTACTGGCAGTCGGGTCGCCGCAGACCCGAACGGCCGGAGTCGCTGATGGCGCTCGCCCATCTGGAGGACGTGCTCGGGCTGCCGGGAACTTCGCTGTCCCGGCTGCTCGGCCCACCCCGGCCGCGTGGGCGTTCGCGCAGGCGGGAGCTGTCGGCGCGGGCGCCGTGGGACGGCTCCGGGCTGATCCTCACCGCTCAGCACGACCGGGTGGACGTCGCGCCGTGCGGCGGGGTGCGCGGCATCCGGTCGCGTCAGGTGATGCAGGCGACGTCGGCCGGCGTGGACCGCTGGATCCTTTGTCACGAGACGGGATCCGCCCAGAACGGATCAGCACTGCCGGCACTGACCGCCGTTCGCTCGTGCCGGGTCGGCAGGGTCGCGCGGGAACGCACCAACGGCGTGCTCGTCGCCGAGCTGTTGTTCGAGGAACCGCTCTCCCCCGGCGACTCGATCGCGATCGAGTACGAATTGATCTATCCACATCCGACGGTCGAGCACACGCATTTCCGCCGGTTCGCCGAACGCGTGCACGACTACGTGCTGGAGATCAAATTCCCGGCCGGCTCCCCGCCCGCTTCCTGCGAGCAATTCGCGTCCGGTCCGGCGGGCGCGGAAATGTTCGGCGGCGGACGCCCGGCCCCGGTCGACACCTGGGGCTACGCGCACGCCGCCGCGATCGACTTCGGTCCGGGCATCTACGGGATGCGCTGGACGGCCGCGGCGAACGCCTCGGAGTCGTCCAGCCAGGGGGCGTGACCGGCTGCCTCCTGGATGACGAACCGCGCGTGGGGGAACAGGTCCGCGTACTCCCGCGCGCGGTTGAGCGGGAGCGCGATGTCCACCTCACCGACGAGCAGAAGCGTTGGCGCGTCGAAGGTTTCGAGTGCCGCGCGGATGGCCTCGAGGTCGAGTGCGCCCTCGGCGTAGTACTGCGCGGCCGCCGCTTCGTTGTTCGCGTGCTCGTCGTCGAGCTTGCTGATCTCGTCGTCCCAGCGGCCGTGCCAGAACGGGGCGACCTTCTCCCACGCCTCTGGCGTCTCGTTGCCCGCCCAGATCTCCTCGAACCACGTGATGGCCTCGGCGTACCAGGGTTCTTCGCCGCGGCTGTGCGCGATCACGCGCCGGTCGTCGTTCGTGATGTCGATGCCGACGGCACGCGCACTCGGCGCGACGAGCACGAGTTCCTCGACGTGCTGCGGATAACGCGTCGCGTAGAGGATCGCGAGGGTGCCGCCGGCGGAGTGGCCGAGCAGCCTGATCCGGTCGAGGCCGAGGTGCCGCCGGAGCGCTTCCACGTCCTCGACCTGGCGATCCACCCGGTAGGTCTCCAGCGGCGCCTGCTCTGACTCGCCGGTGCCGCGCAGGTCGAGCCTGAGCATGTTCTCGAGCGGAAGCACCGCGAGGTAGGACGACGCGGTCATCGGCCCGCCCGGCAGGCAGATCAGCGGATCTGCTCCGGACGGGCCGTGATACGCGAGTTTCGTGCCGTCGTACGAGCTGAAAGTCCCCATGCGGGAAGTCTCTCAGTAGGACCGGGGCAGCTTCAGCGAGTTCTGGGCGACGAAGTTGAGGACCATCTCCCGGCTGACGGGTGCGATGCGGGACAGGCGGGACATGCCGAGCATCGACGCCAGCCCGAACTCGGTGGTCAGCCCGTTGCCGCCGTGGGTCTGGATCGCCTGGTCGACGGCCGCCGCGATGGCCTCGCCCGCCGCGTACTTGGCCATGTTCGCGGACTCGCCGGCTTCCCTGTCACGGCCGGAGTCGTAGAGCGCGGCGGCCTTCTGCGTCATCAGCCTGGCCAGCTCGATCTCGATGTGGATCTTCGCGAGCGGGTGTGCGAGGCCCTGGTGCGAACCGATCGGGTTCTCCCACACCTTGCGCTGCTGGGCGTAGGTGACGGCCTTGTTCATCGCGAGCCGCGCCGAGCCGGTGGCCATGCTCGCGCCCATGATCCGTTCGGGGTTGAGGCCCGCGAACACCTGCAGCAGGCCCTGGTCCGGCGAGCCCACGACCGCGTCGGACGGCAGCCTGACGTCGTCGAAGAACAGCGTGAACTGCTTCTCCGGCACGACCAGGTCCATCTCGATCTGGTGCCAGCTGAAGCCCTCCGTGTTCGTCGGCACGACCACGAGCACCGGCCCGGTCTTCTGGATCGCGACCACGAGCACGGCGTCGACCTCGTCGATGCCGGAGATGAAGGTCTTGCTGCCCTTGAGGATCCAGTCGTCCCCGTCGCGGCGGACGTGCGTCTTCAGCTGGTGCGAGTTGGATCCCGCGTCCGGCTCGGTGATCGCGAACGCCATCTTCAGCGTGCCGTCCGCGAAACCGGGCAGCCACTTGGACTTCTGCTCGTCGGTGCCGAACCGCGCGATCACCGTGGCGCAGATCGCCGGGGAGACCACCATGAGCAGCAACGGACATCCCGCCGCGGCCAGCTCCTCGCACACCGCCGCGAGGTCGCCGATGCCGCCGCCACCGCCGCCGTACTCCTCGGGCACGGCCACGCCGAGGTAGCCGAGCTTGCCGGCCTCTTCCCACAGCTCGGTGGCCTTCTCCCCCGACTTGGCCTTGGCGAGGAAGTACTCGTTGCCGTACTTGGCACCCAGCTCGGACACGGCCTTGCGGAGCGCGATCCGCTCTTCGGACTCGACGAAGCTCACTGTTCCTCCACTACGGCCAGGACATCGCCCGCGTTGACCTGCTGGGCCTTCTCGACGAGCAGTTCGGTGACGGTGCCCGCGTTGGTCGCGAGCACGCGGTGTTCCATCTTCATGGCTTCCAGCACGAGGAGCTCGGCCCCGGCTTCGACGTGGTCGCCCTGACTGACTGACACCCGCACGACCGTGCCGGGCATCGGGGCGATGGTCGCGCCCGGTGCGAGCTTGGTCTCCGGCTCGGGGAAGCGCGGCACCGCCTTGAGGCTGACCGAGCCGCGCGGTGAGTCGACCTCGATGAGATCGCCGTACCTCGCTACCTGGAACGGTGTTCTGACACCGTCCAGGTCGAGCGTGACGGTGTTCTCGGTGGCCAGCTTCGGGTCGTACTCGACCTCGATCTCGGTGTCCTCGAACAGGAACTTCGCCTTCGGCTGCTGCGAGCGGACGTTGCGCCAGCCGAGCGGCAGGTGCCCGACCTTGCGCGTGGCCGCCTGAGCCAGCGCCGCGGCGAGCGCAAACGGTTGCGGGTCAACGGTTCGGGTGAAGTCGTGCTCGGCGAGGAACCCGGTGTGCGTGTCGCCGTTGAGGAAAGCGTCGCTGCGCAGGATGTCCACGAGCAGCTGACGGTTCGTGATCAGGCCGTGGATCCGCGCGCTCTCCAGTGCGGTCGCGAGCTTGCGGGCGGCGGCTGCGCGCGTTGGTGCGCAGGCGATCACCTTGGCCAGCATGGGGTCGTAGAAGACCGAGACCTCCGAGCCGTCCTCGACGCCGCTGTCCAGCCTGATGTCGCCGGGGACCTCGAACCGGTGCAACGTGCCGCTGGCCTGGCGGCTGGACGCGCCGGTCGCGGAGGAGATCGACGACCTGTGCGAGC
>NZ_JBEXPJ010000024.1:0-79825 GCF_040611995.1 Lentzea sp. NPDC006480 | reverse complement strand
AGGAACAGTCACCTCACGATCACACACGACCAGCCCGCACTGATCGACCCCGAACACCGCACAGCCGAACTGCTCGACCCCGAAACCGGCGCGGCAACCCAGACGATCCAGCTCGATCTGCCCGCCGACGACGAAGTGGTCGTCAGCGGCTCCACCGATCAGGCGCGAGTGCTCATCGTGACCGGTAGCCGGGGTGAACTGATCTCGTGCACCTTCGCCGGCGGCTGCACCGCGCCGGTGAAACTCAGCTCGGCGGGTACGGACCTCGGGAATCCGATCGAGATCAACAACCACGCCGTGGTGCCCGACTACTCCACCGGTCAGGCCACGATCGTCGACCTGGTCGGCTCGCGCGTGGTGGCCCAGCGCCAGCTGTTCGACCGGCCGGCCCGGTTCGAGCTGATCACCCACGACGGGATCATCTTCTTCAACGACCCCAACAGCAACGCGGCCGGGGTGCTGGATCTGACAGGCGATGTCCGGACGGTCACCAAGTACGCGGAAGGACCCGCGGCGGGCGACGTGCCGCCCACACCCGATCCGCGCACGAAAGCGGACCAGGTGACGAAGATCGACCAGCGGAAGCAGCAGCAGGGCCTGGGGCTTCCCGGCCGGACGAACAGCACCACCCCACCACAACCCGCGCCGAAGCCCACAGCGTCCATCGTCGTCCGTCCTGGCGTGCAGGGCGTGGTCGGTGACGAGTTCGAGCTGACGATGGTGCTGCAGCCGCCGAGCGCGGCCAAGGTCGGCTGGGTCTTCGGGGACGACACCCCGGCGGAGGGAGGCATCACAGTCCGCCACCGGTGGCAGCGACCGGGCACCTTCACCGTCCGTGCGACCGCGACCCGCGACAACGGCGAAACGGTGCAGTCGGAGACCGCGGTGACCGTGGCTCCGGCAGGGACACCGCCGAGCATCGCCCGGCTCGACATCCAGCGGCCACGGCCGGTGATCGGCGAGTCGGTGCACTTCAGCGCGGACACCACCGGGCAGCGGCCGGACAGCTGGCGGTGGACCGTCACCAAGCCCGGCACGGCCGCTCCCGAGGTGACCTCGGACACGGCCGCCTTCGACCACAGGTTCGCCGCGACTGGCGTCTACACGGTCTCACTCACCATCACGAGCGGCGCCAAGACCGCTCAGTCCACCAAGCAGCTCACCGTCTCGCGCGGCGCCGTCAAGGTCTGGGGCGAGGACCCCAACGAGGTCCTGAGGGAGGTTCCGGAGGCCGCCTCGAACGGTGTGATCGCGATCGACGGTGGGGACCGGCACTGCCTCGCGCTGAAGGCGGACGGCTCCGTCATCGCCTGGGGTGACGACAGGTCCGGCCAGACGAAGGTGCCCGCGAACGCGTCCAGCGGCGTGGTTGCCATCTCCGCCGGGGGTGGCCACAATCTGGCGCTCAAATCGGACGGCTCCGTCATCGCCTGGGGTAGCGACAGCTCTGATCAGTCAACGGTTCCGCCGGAGGCCTTGCACGACGTGATCGCGATCGCCGCCGGTGGTGACCACAGCCTGGCGCTCAAATCGGACGGCTCGGTGGTGGCCTGGGGCAGCGACGTCATGGATCAGATCAAGGTTCCCGACGCGGCCAAGAGCGGCGTCACCGCGATCGCCACCGGCAACGGCAGCCACAGCCTGGCGTTGAAGTCGGACGGCTCCGTGATCACCTGGGGGCGCGACGCCTGGGTGAGAACGGAGGTGCCGCCCACGGCCAAGAGCGGCGTGGTCGGAATCTCCGTGGGAAGCGGCCGATCCCTGGCGTTGAAGTCGGACGGCTCGATCATCCGGTGGGGGGCCGAGTGGGACGGTGAGATCCAGCCACCATCCGGACCTCAGCGCGACATCGTCTCGTTCAACACCAACACCGACCACACCCTGGCCTTGAAGGCGGACGGCTCCGTGATCGGCTGGGGACCTGAAGGGGAGGGTCAGACGTCGCTACCGCCGCAGTACGACCACCACGTGCTGGACGTCGCCACTGGCACTGGCTTCAGCATGGTCATCGTGGACGGGCTCGGCTGACGCTCTACGAGTAGCGGGCACGGGTGGCCTGGCGGAGCTCGCGCCAGGCCGCCGCGACCTCTGCGGGGTCGCCGCCGAACGCGCCGGAGCGCAGCAGCGCGGAGTCCGCGTTGAGGCGGGCGAGGTTGCGCTCGTAGATGACCGAGTCGTCGCGGTCGAGCTGCACGGCGAACTCCCCGAGCGAGGAGAAGGCGCCGTCGTGCAGTTCGAGCAGGCTGCGCAGGAACTCGTAGTCGGCAAAGGCCCACTCGAACGCGGTGCCGTCGACGACGTTGAAGAAAACTCTGCTCAACACTTGCCTCAGTTGCACGCTCAACGCCTGACGGGGCGGCGCGCCGTCCCACGTGGGAAGGGCGGCGGCGTGCCGGGGATCGACGACGTTGCGCAGCGCCAAAGCACGCAGCACCAAGATCGTGCGGCCATCCGCGTCCACCGAGGTCTGGCACAACAGGCGGTGCACGAGTTCTTCCCGGTCCGACGCGACCGCTGCCACGCCCATCACGTAGACCAGCAGCAACGCCGGGTACAGGGCCGCGTTGACCCACACGTCCTGCGCGCCGCGGTCACGCGGCGACGGGCGCAGGAAGCGATCGACCAGCGCGGTCCACAGGTCGTCGTGCCGACGATCGCCGGAGCGGACGCCGATCGCGACGAGCCGCAGTAGCGGGGCCAGGTCGTGTTCGTAGCCGGTGAGCCGTTTCTCCAGCTCGGCGGGCAGTTCGCTGTCGTCCAGGTGGCCGGAGACCGGGTAGCGCGACTCGGTCAGCAGCTCGAGCACGGACGACGCCGCGGCCTGGACGCGGTCGGTCACCGTGTGCCCGACCGGTTCGGCCAGAGCGCGACGGAACTCCGTGACCGGACTGCGCAGTTCACCTTCTGCCGGCCGGTCCACTCGTGGCGCCGGTGGTGCGGCCTTCGCGGTCACCAGTTCAGGGACCAGCTCGACCAGCTCGTCGACCAGGCGGGGCAGGTCCAGGTCGTCGCTGCGGTGGTGGATGCGCAGGTACTGGCAGCGGGCCAGGCGCTTCAGGGCGTCCGGCAGGTCGGCTTCGGCGAGGGGGTCGATGCCGTCCATCAGCACCGGGATGACGCGCAGGCCGCACTGGAAGGCTTCGGTGATCTCGCGGCGCACCCAGTCGTCGGACTTCTCGAGCCGGCGGACGCCCTCGCGGTCCACGGCGCCTGACCAGCGCGGGCCGATGATCGCCAGCAGGACCTCGCACCGGCGCAGGCCGCTCAGGATCTCGCGGGAGAAGTCCTCGCCGAGGCGGATGGACTGGCTTGCGTAGAAGACCTGGTCAGCCCCGAAGCGCGCGCTCAACTCCCGCTTGACCAGGGCAGCAGCCCATTCACCGTCTCCGGTGCGGTAGTTGACGAACACGCCAGGCATCGCCCGAACCCTCTCATATGTGCGCTCTGGCGTGGAGATTACTTACTGCCGCCGGGCGGCTGCGCACAGGGAACGGAACAACATTGGAGTGAGTGCATCGGGTGCCGATACTGTCCCTTGACGTGGAGAAACGCCTGTTCGCGCTGACGTTGGCCCTGCTCCTCGCCGTGGGGTTCCTGGTGAGCCCGGAGCCGGGGGCCTCCGGCGGGCGGACGCTGATCCGCGACGCGTCCATGGTGCTCACGATGGACCCGGCGCTGGGCACGCTCCAGGACGCCGACGTGCTGATCGACGGCGACCACGTCGCGGCGGTCGGGCGCGGGGTGTCGGCTGAGGGTGCGCGGGTGGTCGACGGACGGGGCAAGATCGTCCTGCCTGGGTTCGTGGACCTGCACACGCACCTGTGGCAGTCGTTGATCCGGGGATGCGCGACGGACAAGGAGCTCAACGGGTGGCTCGGCGGCTGTGTGCTGCCGTTGCAGGGCTCAACGGTGAACGACAAGGACGCGTACGCGGGCGTGCGATTGTCCACACTGGACGCGATCGCCACCGGAGTGACGACGGTGACGGACTGGTCGCACGCCTTCAACCCGGACTTCGTGCGTGGCAACCTGAAGGCGCTCCAGGACTCCCAGCAGCGGTTCGTCTTCGCGTTCATGGCGGGCACGGACCCGTGGATCGCCCCTGAGGCCCGCCGGATCAAAACCGAAGTGATCGACCGCAACCCGTTGGCACACCTGCAGATCGGCACGCACCCGGCGAGCTGGAACGTGGCGGGCGTCGAGGCGTCCGAGAAGCTCGCCGAAGAGCTGGGAGTGCCGTTGAACGTGCACTTGCTGGAGTCCAAGGCGGACCCCGCGACCGATCAGATGGGAGTGCTGCGCCGCGCCGGTGCGATCAGGCCCGGGCTGCTGGCGAACCACGTGATCCACGCGACCGACGCGGAGCTGGACGAGTTGGCGGCGAACGACGTGAGAATCGCGCACAACCCGCTTTCCAACATGCGCCTGGCTTCCGGCATCGCGAAGGTGCCGGACCTGAAGGCGCGCAACATGAAGATCGGCCTCGGCCTCGACGGCGGCACGAACGACACGTCCGACATGTTCAACAACATGCGCGCCGCGGTCGGCCTGCAGCGGGCACAGTCCGCGGACCCCGGCCGTTACCCGACGCCCGCGGACGTGCTGCGGATGGCGACCCTGGGCGGTGCGGAAGCGTTGGGGCTGGACGCGGAGATCGGCTCGCTGAAGCCCGGCAAGAAGGCCGACCTGCAGGTGGTCAACGCCCAGGCGCTCAACTTCGCGCCCCGGTTCGACTGGGCCAGCCAGCTCGTCTTCAACACGCAGCCGGTCAACGTGCAGTGGGTGTTCGTGAACGGCGTGGCGCTCAAGAAGGAGGGCAAGCTCGTGGGCGACACCGACCGCGTGATCGCCGACGCTCAGGCGGCCTCCGACCGGGTGCGGGCGATCTTGCCGTCGAAATAGCGGTTCAGCACCGGCGCCAGCAGCGAACCGAACCGCGCCAGCACCTTCATGCTCAGGTCCGGGCAGATGAGGAACCGGCGCTTCTCGATCCCGGCCACGATCGCCCGCGCCACCACCGAAGCGGGCAACGGCTTGACCGTCCCGCTGATCGCGAACGTCTCGGCGGGCTTGAACCGGTTCTCCTCGGCCAGCTGGGGCGTGTCGACGTCCGGCGGGAACACCACGCCCACGTGGACGCCGTGCGGCCGCAGCTCCGCCCGCAAGGACTCCATCAGCCCGCGCACCGCGAACTTCGCCGGCCCGTACGCGCTGTAGCCGTAGATCCCGAGCAGCGCCGTGGCAGACGACACCGCCACCACGCTCCCCTGCCCGCGCTCGACCATGGACGGCACCACCGCCCGCACCACGTTCAGCGTGCCGAAGTAGTCGACCTCGATCATCTGCCGGAACGCGTCGTCCGGCAGCTCCAGGAACCTGCCGGGCCGCGCCACCCCCGCGCAGCTGACCAGCACGTCGCACGGTCCCAGCTCGGCCAGCACCTTCGTGACACCGGCCACGTCCGCCACGTCGACCGCGCGGAAGTCCACCTGGGCCCCGGTCGCGCGCAGCTCCTGCGCCGCCGTCTCCAGCCGGTACCTGCCGCGGGCCAGCAACGACAGGCGCGCCCCGCGGGCCGCGAGCAGGCGCGCGGTCTCCAGCCCGATGCCGCTGGACCCGCCGGTGATGATCACGTGCTTGCCGTTGAACATCGGCACAGCGTGTCCAACGACTGGTGGCGAGTCCATCCGCCAAATGCCTGTCACATTCGAGGCAGATGGAGCGATGTGATCACCGAGGGAGGCGTGGTGGCGAAGTCGTTGAAGTCGGGGACGGGCCGGATCGTGGCCGCGATCGTGCTGGTGGGCGCGATCGGGGGCCTGGTGCTGGTGCTGCGGGCGTCCGCGGAGCAGAACTCGTGGGCCAGCACCGAGGGCGTGGTGCAGGAGCGGCTGAAGTCGGGCAAGAGCGTGTCGGTCAAGGTCGAGTTCCCGGCCCCGGACGGCACGAAGCAGGTCATGACGCTGTCCGAGAACGGGTCGGCGCACCCGCCCGGTGACCGGGTGACGGTCCGCTACGACGTCGAGAACGGCCGCGTCGTCGAAGCCGCCCTGGCTGACAACGACCAGGCGCACTGGGTGGCGGGGATCATGCTGGGCGTCCTGGCCCTCGGCGCGCTGTTCGCGAACCTCATCGCCTGGACGCCCAAGCGCCGTGACTAGCACTTCACCCAGTAGTTCGGTGACGTCTGGCGGATGCTGCTGCTCGTGAACGTGTTCCACAGGCCGAGTGCTTGGTTCGAGCCCAGCGCGTAGGTCTGGCCGTAGAGGGCGTAAGCGCGGCCGGCGGTGGTGTGCGCGTAGTTGCTCGCGGTCACGCAGTCCGGGGTTGGCGTGGTTGGCGGAGTGGTCGGCTGGCCAGTGGTCATCGCCTTGACCATGTTCACGATCGCGGTCATCTGCGGGCCGGTCTTGAGCGCGTACTGGGCGGACTGGTAGCCCCACCAGTCCCAGCAGCCGCGCGGGTTGCCGGTCATCGTGGTCGCCTGCGGATACAGCACGATCATGTTGTTGGTGTCGGCGTACTCGTTGAGATAACCCTTGTCCATCAACGCGTTGCCGACGAGACCGTAGTACTGGTAGCAGCCGTGCAACGTCACCATCAGCTTGCACGGCCCGCTCTCGCACGCCCGCGGCACGTACGCGAACCCCTCCCGGCCCATGCTGACCGCCGCCGCGTTGCCGCCGGGCACGTAGCCGCTCTGGTCGAACTGCACGAACTTGCCGGACAACGTCGAGGCCGCCGGGTTCACCTGGCCGAACAGATGCCCGAGCATCTCCTTCACCGGATCGGCAGTCCCGCAGTTGTTGACGTACGGCGACGACGTGGAGCCGCAGCTGTTCGGACCGATCGGACTCACCCAGGCATGCCCGGCCGCAGAGGTGTTGTTGTAGGCCGCCCGAGCGCCGAAATCGCGGTAGTAGGTGGCGAGATCGTCGTTCACCGCCGGGTCGACCGTCTCGTCCGCCGTGCCGTGGAACAGCCACACCGGGTCACCCGACAGGTTCTGCGGTGGATCAACTGTGCCCTGGGTTGCCCGGCTCCTGGTCAGTTCCTCCAGCTGAGCAGGCGTCTTTCGCGCTTGGAAGGTGTCCATGCACGCGAACTGGGCGGTGTTCACGCTGTTCTGGGCGCAGTCGTAGGCACCGGCGGAGAAGATGCCCGCGCCCTGGAAGATGCTGGAGTACGCGACGTGCAGCTGGTTGGCCAGGAAGCCGCCGGATGACAGGCCGCTGACGTAGGTGCCGGTGATGTCGTACCTGGCAAGGGATCCCGGTTGCGGCGCCGGGACCGCGGCCATCGAGATCGACAGGGAGGTCGTGGCCACACCGGTGGCCATCGCCAGTCCCAGCAACGCTTTCCTCAGTCGCATGCGCTCGCCTCCGTCATTGCAGGCAGGACAACAGCACCGAGGCTAGGAGCGGGCAACCGGACCGCACCACGTGTGCGGTCAACACTTCGAACCTCCGCCTTACGTCGCACCTCACCACTAGGGTCTGATGGGTGACCATGTTCGCGACGGTGAACGTCGAACGACCGGACCCGCGACTCGCCCGCGCCTGGCTGGAAGCCTCGGTCACCCACCTGTTCCCCGACCTCTGGGCACTCCCCCGCGCCGGCCATGTCACGGTCACGCCGTACGAGGACGGCCCGATCAACACCTGGAAACGCACCCCAGAGCGCTGGGAGCAGGCACTGGCGGCGCTCGACCAGCCGGACACCATCCCGGAGACCGTCTCGGTCGGCCTGGTCCAGGGCGAGCGGTTCGGGCGCGCTTCCGCAGGCTGGGCGAGTGACCGGGGCGTGGAACTGGGAGCAGGCACCTCGAACGACGCCGACTGGTTCGGCTTCCTGGTCAGCCTGCTGGCCGACGCCAACCCCTCCTACGGCCAGGTGTCATCGAGCGCGGAGGGCGCGAGCACGTACACCGAGCTGGACATGGCTCTGCTGCGCCATGCCCGCGAGTCGTTCGTCGCCGGCCGGACCGCGTTGCGCGGCTACTCCTGGATCACCGTCGTCCCCGCCGAGCTGGCCGGCCGCGTGGATCCGTCCACAATGCACAGAACGGCCTCACTCCCCGGCGGTGGCCTGATCCTGCAGGCGACCGCGACTCCCGCCGAGTACGACGAGGCCGCGGTGTGCAAGGTGTTCCGCGCAGTTGCACAGGCACTGCCGCCCGGCCTGCCGAAGCAGCCTCCGGCGCGGAACCTGCAGGTCGTCTTCGAGGACGCGTCCACAGTCGGGTGATCTGCCCGCGGCGGACGGCCGGTACCGCTACGGTGAGTTCGTGCTGACAGCGTGGGGGCTGACCAAGGCGTACGAGGGACGCCGGGTCGTTGACCAGGTGGGTTTCGAGCTGCAACCGGGAACCGTGACGGCCTTCCTCGGGCCCAACGGCGCGGGCAAGTCGACGACCCTGCGGATGATCACCGGGCTGACCCGGCCGGACCACGGCCAGGCGACGGTCGCGGGACGCCCGTTCACCGCGTGGCCCAACCCGTCGCACGTGGCCGGGGTGCTCCTCGACGCGGCCGCTGTCCATCCTGGACGGAGCGGGCGCGGCCACCTGCGGATGGCCGCCACGCTCGCCGGCGTGCCGAGCCGCCGGGCGGACGAGGTGCTGGAGATGCTGGGCCTGGCCGACGCGGCGACGCGCAAGATCGGCAAGTACAGCCTCGGCATGCGCCAGCGCCTGGGCATCGCGCACGCCCTGCTCACCAACCCACCGCTGCTGGTGCTCGACGAACCGATCAACGGCCTCGACCCGGAGGGCATCCGTGCGGTGCGCACCCTGTTGCGGGGGCACGCTTCCCGGGGTGGCACGGTGTTGTTGTCCAGCCACGTGCTGTCCGAAGTGGACCAAACGGCGGACCGCGTGCTGGTGATCGGCAACGGCCGCATCGTGGCGGACGGTCCACTGGCGAGCCTGACGACTTCTTCGCGTTCTCTGGTGCGGGCCAAGGACATGCAGCGGCTGGCGGAGGCGTTGCAACGGGGCGGCGTCGCGATCCAGCCCGCGCCGGACGGCTTCATCGCCGCGCACGCGCCGGTCGAGCGGGTCTCGGACGTCACGTTCGCCGCCGGCGTCCCGTTGCTCGGCCTGCGCGAGGAGCAGATGAGCCTGGAAGATCTGTTCTTCCGCCTGACTTCGGGGAGCAGGGCATGACCCAGACCTACACACCGCCCGTCCAGCGCGCGGCCGGCCGTTCACCGTTCTGGCGGCTCGTGGCGGTCGAGGCGCGCAAGCTCGTGGGCACGCGCTCGGACAAGCTCGTGCTCGCGTTCGCGCCGGTCTTCCTGGTCGGCCTGATGCTGCTGTTCACACTCCCCCAGACGAACCTGGCGAGCGCGGGCAAGCAGATCGGGCCGTTGCTGATCGCGGTCCAAATAGGACTGCTGCTGGTGTTCGCGACCGTGATCAAGCTCGTCGCGGGCGAATGGCAGTACAAGAGCGTGCAGCCGACGTTGCTGGTGCAGCCCTCCCGCATGCGCTACTTCCTCGCGCAGGGCACGGTTCTGGCCGGAGTGTGGCTGGTCTGCTCGCTGGTCACGTTCATCCTGTTCCCGATGCTGATCAAGACCACCGCGCACGGCCTGAACCACAACTACCTGCTGGGCATGCGACCGGGCTGGGTGCTCGGCGTGACCATGCTGGCCACCGCACTGGTGCTGCTCACCGCGCTGATCATCTCGTTGCTGGTGCCGAACACCGGTGGTTCGCTCACGGTGTTCTTCATCGTGGTGCCGATCCTGATGGTGGCGCGGCTCTCCCTGCCGGAGGTGTTCGGCCTGATCTACCCGCTCGAGGCGGCCTGGCACCTGGCCGGGCTCGGCACCGGGTGGACGCAGACCATCTGCTCGCTGGTGTTGTGGTCGGCGCTGCTCGGTTTCTCGTTGTTCCGCCTGCAGCGCCGCGACGCGGGCTAACGAGCGCGGCTGCCGCCGTTCTCGTCGAGCAGCGGCAGCAGCTTCTCCGCCGCGGTCTTGGCCGCAGGACAGAACTCCCGCAGAGCCCGGTCGATCGGCTGGTCGACGTCCTGCTTCGTCAACGCCATGCTCTCGTTGAAGTCCATCGCGGCCCGCACCTCGAACGGCAGCTCGGACCCGGTGTCCACGGTGACCGTGCAGGACTCGTTGACCTCACCGCTGATCGCCGTGGTGGCGTAGTAGCGGTCGAGCAGGATCGAGCGCTGGAAGTAGTGGGCCGTACCGCGGTCGCCGTTCCAGACGTCCACGAAGTGCCGCGCGTTCGACTTCCGCCCGGCGCCCGGCCCGAGCAGCCCGATCGTCAGCGTGCCCCACTCCATGTCCGCGTTGCAGGTCCCGCCCATGCCGGTGACCGGTTTCTTCACGCTGCCCAGCAACGACTGCAGGTTCGACGGCAGCGTCTCGCACGTGCTGTCGAAGACCGGCTTGCGCGAGAGGTTGAAGTCGAGGTTGTCGTAGGCGATCGCCTGCTGGTCCAGCACCGGCGCGGGCGAGCCGAGCGGCGGCTCCGGCGGCGCGGTGCACGCGGTGGCGGCTGCAGCGGTGACCAGAAGTGCGGTGAAACGAGCACGCGTCCCCATACCCGCCAGTTCAGCACATCCGCGCCGGCTCCGTGCCGGTTTGGGAACACTTCACCCGTCCCACGACCGGGTGACTCCGTCCACAATGCACAAATGACCTGGGGCAGAAACAGTCTTCTCTGAACGGTTTTTGTTCCCTGTTTCCCGTTGGTGGGAATTCCTTGCGACCGAACCCGGCTGTCGCTACGGTGGAACTCACTTGGGGGAAAGACTTTCTGGGGGCTTCACGTGCAGGCGTGACCTGCTGATCCGGCATCGGCCGGGGTGACTTTCGTTCAGTTCTGGGGGATTTCTTGCGCGCCGGGGTCCAATTGGACGGTGCGCGGCTGACGGCCGCGCTCCGCCGAAAGATTCTCTTCGTGGTCGTCGTCAGCCAGGTGTTCGGCAGCATCGGCGCCGCCGTCGGCTACACCGTGTCCACAGTGGTCGCCACCGACCTCGCGGGGTCGACGGCCGTGGTCGGCTTCACGCTGACGGCGTCGAGCCTGTGCACGATCGCGGCGACCGCGCTCATCGCCCGCATCACGGACGCCCGCGGCAGACGCGCGGGCCTGGTGTTCGGCTACCTCGCCGCCGCCGTCGGCGCCGCGGTGTGCGTCGCGGGTATCACGATGAAGTCCTTTCCGGTCTTCGTGATCGGCGGTGTGCTGGTCAGCCTGGCCAGCGTCACGAACTTCCAGTCCCGGTTCGCGGTCGCGGACCTCGCCGGGGAGAACGACTCCTCGCGCGGCATCTCGATCGTCGTCTGGGTGACGACGATCGGCGGCATCGCCGGCCCGAACGCGAGCGCGCTGGGAATGGTGCTCGGCACCGGGATCTCCCTCCCGGCCTGGGCTGGTGTCTACCTCATCGCGGGCGCCGGTTTCGCCCTGGCCGCCGTGGTGCTCGCCTGCTTGCTGCGTCCCGATCCACTGCTCCTCAAGCGCCGCAGCACCCCTGCCGAGGAGCAACCGGCGAAAGCCGGTGCGCTGACCCGTTTCCGCGCCGGCGCGGCCGCCATCCGCGGCAGCGGGACGGCGACCTTCGCGGTCGTCGCCACGGCGGTAGGACACACGGTGATGGTCTCCGTGATGACCTGGACGCCGGTGCACATGACGCACGGGGAGTCCGCGATCGGGGTGATCGGCCTGGTGCTGAGCGCCCATTTCGCCGGCATGTTCGCGTTCTCCCCGGTCTTCGGCTGGCTGGCGAGCAGGATCGGCCCCATCCCGGTGATCACCGCGTCGACCGTCGTCATGCTCGCCGCCCTGGTCGTGGGAGGCACCGCGCCGGCCCATGAGCACGTGCGGCTGGGCGTCGCGCTGTTCCTGCTGGGACTGGGCTGGTGCGGCATGTTCGTCACCGGCTCGGCGCTGCTCACCGACTCGGTCGAGGTGGACGCGCGACCGGCGGCCCAGGGACTGTCCGACGTGGTCATGTGGACCGGAAGCGCGATCGCCGCGGCGGGCGCGGGCACCGTGCACGAGTGGTACGGGTTCGGATGGCTCAACGTGCTCTGCGGCGTGCTCGTGCTGCCCGCCCTCGTTCTCGGTGTGCGTCATCTGGTCGCGGGTCGGTCATGAACACCACCCTGCGCACCTGGCGGCAGCTCCTGCAGGACGACCCGGTGCCCCGCACCGGCCGGTACGAGCCGCGCAGCAGCGGACTGACCGCGGCGCTGCGGATCGTCGAGTCCGGTGTCCTGGACAGCGGGCCGGGTCTGCGGGCCGTGCCGTCCGCGGGAGCCGTGCACCCGTACGAGATCCTCGTCGTGGCGGACGACGACGGCAGGCCGGCCCTCTTCCAGGTCGATCCCGCGAGACGGGTCTGCCTGCGCACCGAGGCCAGTCCTCTCCTGCTGCCGGACCCGCCCCGCGGCGGGGCGCACGTGCTCCTGCTGACCCGGCCGTGGCTGTCGATGCGCAAGTACGGGCGCCGCGGCTACCTGTACGTGCAGCTAGACCTCGCCCACCTCGCCACCAACCTGCTCGGTGTCGCGTTGTCCCTCGGTGTGGACGCGGCGCTGCGGCTTCGCCTGCCGCGCGAGGCGATGCGCGAACGGCTGGGCCGGTTCGGCGCGCACCGCGAGATCCACAGCGTGCTCACGCTCGGGCCGTCGCCGGGTGCCGCGGTGGCCGGCTGGAGGTTCCGCGACGGCACGTTCCGGGCTCAGGACGCACTCCTCGACGATCTGGAGTCGTTGTGCTGGAACGGCTTGCCGCCCGGCCTCGTGGACGGCAGCGGCACGCCGAACGCCGCCGTGCGGGCGCCGCTGGTGGCCGGCGAGGGCTCGCTCGCGGTCGCGCGATGGGCTGATCTGTCCAGGAAACGGCGCTCCAGCAAGGGTTTCGCTCCTGGCGCGGTCGCGACCACCGCGGTGACGGCCGTGGCCGGTACCGCGCTGGCGACCGATCTCGGGCTGGACCAGGACCGCGTCGTGATGAGCGTCGTGGAACCGCACGGGGCCGACACCGATCACGTCGTGTCCGCGTGCCACGACCAGGAACATCTGCGGCACGCGAGCGCGTTCGCCGTGTTCCACACCGACTCGGGTGACACCGGGGCCGAGTCGCACCTGCTGCGGGAGGACCTGTTCCGCGCGGGCGCCGCCGGCCAGCTGCTGTACCTCGGAGCCGCCGCGGAACGGGTCGGCGTGACCGCTGTCGGCGGGTTCAGCCCGAGGGCGTGGCGCGAGCTCGCGGGCCTCCCGGCGGGGCGGGAGGTGCTGTACCTCGTCGCGCTGGGCCGCGACGGCGTGCAGACGGTGAAACTCGACCGTGGCGAACGCGCCACGGCACACGGGGAGTGAGTGCGGTGCTGAACGAAGTGCTGGCCGAGGTGTGCCGGCGGTACGGTGCGCGGCTCGCCGTCGCGGATCGCGCACAGTCGTTGTCGTACGAGGAGCTCGCGTCGCGCGCCGGGAATCTCGCCGGTCAGATCCCCACCGGCGCGCGGGTCGGGCTGTGCGCCACGAACTCGGTGGACCTCGTCGTCGCCTACGCGGCGGTGCTGCGGGCGGGGGCTGTCCCGTTCCTGGTCGACCGGGCGATGGGCCCTGCCGAGCTGGATCACATCATCGGCAGCTGCGCCCTCGATCTCGTGGTGCACGACCGCCCGCTGCCGCCGGACCACCGCGCGGGCACCAGCCGGGCGTTCGGGTCGCACACCCTCACGCCGTACAGCGTGGCGCCGCGCGCACGACTGCTCGACACGACCGAGGTCTGCCGGTTCACCTCCGGCTCGACGGGTTTCCCGCAGTGCATCGAGTTCTCCGGCGACGCCGTGCACAGCGCCGCCGCGAACTGGATGCGCGGCACCGGGCTCGGCGGCGACGACCGCGTGCTCTGCTACGCGGGCCTGTCCAACGGGCTCGCGTTCAACACCTCCCTGCTCGCCGTCTTCCTGGCCGGGGCGTCGCTGCACCTGGCGACCGGGCTGCCGGCCGCGGGCAGCGTGGTGAGGTCGATCAGCGGCACCGCGGCGACACGGCTCACCGGGTTTCCCGCGCTCTACGACTCGTTGGCGCGGCGCACACCACCTCCCGGGACGTTCGCGGACATCCGCGTCGCCGTCTCGTCCGGCGCGCGGCTGAGCACCGAGACCGCGGAGCTGTTGCGCGAGCGGTGCGGGCTGCACGTCAGCGACTACTACGGCATCGCGGAAACAGGTCCGCTGACGTTCGCGACCGGGCAGACCGGCGGCCTCGGCGCACCGCTGCCCGGCGTCGGTCTGCGCACCGGTGCCGGCGGAGAGCTGCTCGTGCGCAGCGCCTCGATGGGATCGAGGTACCACAACGCTCCCGGCGTGTTCGAGGCGAAGCTCGACGCCGACGGGTACTACCGCACCGGCGACCTCGGCCATCTGGACCGCGGCGGACTGGTGCTGACCGGGCGGATCAGCCACGTGCTCAACGTCGGCGGGCGCAAGATCGACCCGATCGAGGTCAGACGGGTGCTGTGCGAGCTGCCCGGCGTGGACGACGCCGTCGTGTTCGGCGCGGCCAAACCGGGTGGCGACGACATGGTCGTCGCCGTGGTGGCCAGCCGTGCGGCCGTCACGGCGGCAGAGCTGCGGACGGGCTGCTTCGAGCGGCTCGCGGCGTTCAAGGTGCCGGAGCGCGTCCACGTCGTGGAGACGCTGCCGCGCAACAGCATCGGCAAACCGACACTGGCGGCCGTCCGCGCGATCGCGGGCGTGTCAGAGCACTGATCGAAGGGGAACTCATGCTGACGACTTCCGCATTGCGGGACCGGCTGGCGCAGCTCATCTCGGAGGCGAGCGACGGCACCGTGACGGTCCAAGAGGTGCTGGCGCACGAGAACGAGCTGAGCGCGCTGGGCATCCCGTCCCTGTCGCAGCTGCGCGCGATCGACGCGATCGAGAACGAGTTCGGTGTCGCGCTCGATCTGGAAGCCGAGGACACGTCCTATTTGGACAGCATCAAGGGGCTGACGGGTTACCTGGCGGAACAGGGGCTGTCACTCGATGGTTGAACCGTCCGCGGGACTCGTCGGGTCGTCCGGCAGGCTCGGCACGGCGATCCGCGCGGTGTGCGCCGAACGCGGGATGCCGGTGGTGCTGGAGGCGACGTCGTCGGGCATCGTCCGGCGGGCGGACCCGGACGTCGTGATCTGCGCCGCCCACCGGGAGGCGCTGGACACGGCGGCCGGACTGTGCCGCGACACCGGTGCCGCGCTGGTGCTGTGCGCGTCCGGACTCCTGCCGGAGGACCTCGTCCAGGTGCGGGAGCTGAGCCGTGCCGTTCCCGTCGTGGTGGCCCCCAACCTCGCTCTGGGCCACTGGCTCCAGCTGCGCGTGGTGCGGTCGATCGCCGAGCTGGCCGCGAAGGCGGCACCACCGCCACAGGCCACTGTGGACGAACGGCACCCGGTGACGAAGGCGCATCGGCCCAGCACCACCGCGGAGGTGCTCGCGGAGGCCTGGCAGGAGCACGCGGGGTTCGCGGCCACCGAGGTCGTCTCGCTGCGCACCGGCCTCCCGGTCAGCGAGCACGCGCTGAGGGTGACGTTCGCGGGCGAGTCGCTCGCCGTGCACCACGACGTGCGGGACCTGCGGGCAGCCGCGAACGGCGCACTGCTGGCGGCGCGCTGGGCCACCACCGCGCCGAGCGGCCTCCACCCCATGAGCGCGGTGTACGACCACATGTTCGGAGTTGATGAGCGGTGAGCGTTCAGGCAGAAGGCGTCGAGACCCCGCTGCGCAAGGGGCTGCGCACGCAGGTCGCCCTGGCGGCCAGGGCTCTCTCGCTCGGTGGTCACGACGACTTCAACCAGGGCCAGGTGTCCGCACGGGCACCCGGCTCCGACCAGTTCGCGATCAAGGCCGCGCTGCAGGGCTTCGACGAGTGCACACCGGACGACGTGGTGTGGGCGTCGACCGATCCCGCTCGGCCGCCGGACCCGATGGCTCCCCCGGAACTGCCGCTGCACCAGGCGATCTACGCCGCCCGGCCGGACGTGAACGCCATCGTGCACAGCCACGCGCCGTACACGCTGGTGTTCGGTGCGTCGGATCTCGAGCTGCGGCCGATCTCGCACGACGGCGCCTTCCTGACCGGCCGGGCCGGCAGGTTCACCGACAGCAGCAACACGATTCTCGACATCGAGATGGGCGAGCAGGTCGCACTGGCGCTGGGGGACGACCCGTGCGTCCTGCTGCGCAACCACGGCGGAGTGGTCGTGGGCAAGAGTGTCCGGCACGCCACGGTCTACGCCTATCTGCTGGAACGGGCGTGCCAGCTGCAGCTCATGGCCGAGAGCGCGCTGACGGAGTACCACACGTCCTCCTGGCCGGACGTGGTCGGCAAGCGCGAGTTCATCTACGCGGATCTGTCGATCCGCTCGTACTGGGAGTACTGCGTGCGCCGGGTGCGGCGCACCTGGCCGGAGGCGGCCCGGTGGTGACCGGGCACAGCGGTGACGAGGGGCAGATGACGACAACGATTTCAGTCCGGTTCGACGGCGGCAGGTCCGGCCGCACGCGCAGCACCTGGGGGCAGCGCGCGATCTGGGGCGCCATGCGGGACTTCGGCGAGGACCACCACCTGTTCAACACGCCGTTCCTGGTGTCCAACCCGGACGGCTGGACGGTGGACGCGGTGACGGCCGGGCTGCGAGAGCTGCTCGGGCTGCACGAGTCGCTGCGCACCAGGATGGGTGAGAACCCCGACGGCACGACCTGGCAGGAGCTCGACGCACGGGGCGAGGTGACCGTCGAACTGCTGGACGCGGGTGGGGACGAGCAGGCCGTGCTCGACGAGGTGCGGGCCCGGTTCCTGCGGGAGCCGTTCGACTACGCGCGGGAGTGGTCGGTCCGGGTCGCGGCCGTGTGCGGGAACGGCCTGGTGCGGCACGTGTTCTTCGTCGTCTCGCACCACGTGGCGGACGGCGAGAGCTGGGTGCTGCTGATCAACGACTACGCCGCGCTCGCGAACGGTGTCCCGGCCGAGGAGCTGACCCGCGACCGGATCGTGTTCCAGCCGCTGGACCACACGGCGTACCAGGAGTCGGAGGATGGCGTCCGGCAGAACGCGAAAGCACTGCGGTACTGGGAGAACAAGCTCCGCACGGTGCCGGTGACGATGTTCCCGGCAGCCTTCGTGGCCGCGCACGCGCAACCGCGGGAGCCCCGGTTCTGGCAGGCACGGCTCACCTCGCGGGCCGTCGGCGCCGCGGCCGCCCACCTCGCGGACCGGTGGCGGACCAGCTCCACGACCATCGTGCTGGCGGCCTGGTCCAAGGTGCTCGCCGAAATCACCGGCAACACCGCCTGCACGATCATGGTGATCATCAACAACCGGATCCAGCCCCGGTGGCGGCACGTGGTGAGCTCGATCGCGCTGGAGGGCATCTTCTCGGTCGAGACCGCGGGCGTGCCGTTCGAGGAGGTCGTGCAGCGCGCCAAGAAAGCGTCGCTGGCGTCGTACCGGCACGGCGACTACGACAAGGACCAGCTCAACGAACTGGTCCGCGTGATCGGCGCGGAACGAGGCGCCGAGGTGGACCGCGGCTGCTGGTTCAACGACATGCGCTTCGAGCCCGCGGGCAGGCCGGACGTGCCGCTCGCCGAGGCGCTCGCCGACCCCTCGGCGACGCTCGAGTGGACCAAGAAGTTCGACACGCAGGGCGACGAGACGGTGAGCCTGCACATGATGGACGTGCCGGGCAGGCCGGACCTGATGCAGCTCAGCTTCACCGCGGACACGCACGTGATGGCGCCCGAGATCATCGAGAAGGTGTTGCGCGACATGAACGACCTGCTGCTCGGCGAGGCGGTGGTGGTCCCGTGATCGACCGCACCACGCCGACACCCTTCGCCGCCGATCTGTACGCCCTCGCCACCGAGATCGCCGACGGTGAGCTCGCACCGCGCGCGAGCGACTTCGAGGAACGCGCCGAGTTCCCGCGGGAGGTGTTGCGCACGCTGGGCAAAGCGGGCCTGCTGAGCCTGCCGTACCCCGAGGAGTTCGGTGGCGGCGGCCAGCCGTACGAGGTCTACCTCCAGGTGCTGGAGATCCTCGCGTCGCGCTGGCTGTGCGTGGCGGAGTCGGTGAACGTGCACACGCTGGTGTGCCACGGCATCGCGAAGTTCGGGTCGCGGCAACAGCAGGAACAGCACCTGCCGCGGCTGCTCGGCGGCGAGGTCCTCGGTGCGAACTGCATCTCCGAGGCGCACGCCGGTTCCGACGCCGCCGCGATGTCGGTGCGCGCCCGCCGCGACGGAGAGTCCTATGTGGTCAGTGGCACCAAGGCTTGGGTGACCCATGCGGGCGTGGCCGACCACTACGTCGTCTACTGCCGCACGGGAGCGAGCGGGGTGAGGGGCATCTCGGCGTTCCTCGTCGACGCGGACAGCGAGGGACTGCTGCCGCAACGGCCGGAGAAGAAGCTCGGGGTGTCCTCGTCACCGACGGCACAGGTGGTGTTCGACGACGTCCGGGTGCCCGCCGACCGGATGATCGGCCGCGAGGGCAGGGCATTCCTGGTGGCGATGGACGCGATGGACTCCGGACGGCTCGCCATCGGCGCCTGCGCGGTCGGTCTGGCGCAGGCGGCGCTCGACCACGCGGTGACCTACGCGAAGGGCCGCGAGCAGTTCGGCCAGCGGATCATCGACTTCCAGGGTCTCGGTTTCCTGCTCGCCGACCTCGCCACCTCGGTGTCCGCGGCCCGCGCGCTCGTGCTGTCCGCGGCCCGGCTGCGGGACCGGGGCAAGCCGTTCGGCGTCGAGGCGGCGAAGGCGAAGCTGTTCGCCACCGACATGGCGATGCGGGTGACCACCGAGGCGGTGCAGGTGCTCGGCGGGTACGGCTACACCACCGACCACCCCGTGGAGAGGTGGATGCGCGAGGCGAAGCTGCTGCAGATCGTCGAGGGCACGAACCAGATCCAGCGGCTGGTGATCTCCAGGGCGCTGTGACGCAGGGGCGGAACGGACTGGGGTGACCCGGCCCGTTCCGCCTCGGGTCAGGCGAAGTCCTCGAGGAGCTCCTCGATGTCGCCCGCGCAGCCCCCGCACCCGGTGTTCGCCTGGCACGCCACGCGCACGGCTTCCAGAGTCCGCGCGCCCCGGCCGATCGCCGAGATGATCACGTCCTCTGTGACGTGCGCGCACACGCAGATGACCGGGTCGTACGTCACGTCGTCCATCCACTGATCCAGTCGAGCAACGCCTGGTCGCGCAACGACGGCACCACCACCTCGGCCGGGAACTCCCGATCGGTCAGCGTCGGCACCCCCACCGTCCGGATGCCCGCGGCCTGGGCCGAGCGCAGTCCCGTCATCGAGTCCTCGAACGCCAGCGCGTCCCGCGGCAGGACGCCGAGACGCCGGCAGGCCTCCAGGTACATGTCGGGCGCCGGTTTCGGGTTCTGCACCTCGTCGGCGGCCACGACCACCGGGAAGACCCCGGTGAACCCGCCGCGGTCCAGCGCGGCGTCGAGCAGCGCGCGCGGCGAGTTGCTCGCCACCGCGATGGACGCGCCCGCCGCGGCCAGGGCCACGATCTCGTGCGCACCCGCCATCGCCTCGGCCTTGGCGGACACGACCTCGGTGACCAGGCCGAGCAGCTCGGTCTCGAGCTGCGGGCCGCGGCCGCTCTCACCGAACGCCTCCGCCATCGCGAGCGCCGCCGCCTGCACCGACTTGCCGATCACCAGTGCCTTCTGGTCGGGACCGAACGGCAGCCCGCGGCGGGCGAAGATCTCGGTCTCCGCGATCGTCCAGCACGGCTCGGTGTCCATCAACAAGCCGTCGCAGTCGAACACGACTGCTTCCGGGCGCCAGCCGTCGAACAACGCGGTCATGTCTCGCACTCCACTCGGTCCAGCGCGGCGCCCAGCAGCGCCGCCATCTGCCGGAGATCTTCCTCGGAGGTGACGAGCGGCGGGTGCAGGATCACCGTGGACGGCGCCATCCCGGTGCTCGCCAGCAGCAGTCCGGGCAGGCCGGGGTCCGAGGTCGCGAGCGCGCGGACCCGGGACGCGTAAGGCCCGGCGAGATCCACCTTCGCCAGCGCGCCGGTCACCGAGACACCGGTGATGACGTCGTTGCGCAGCTCTCCCAGGGCTTTCGTCAGCACGGTCGAGAGGTGTGCGACGTCCTGCCGTGCCTCCGGCCAGTCCTGCCAGCGGTCGAGCACCGTGTCCACCACCGCCAGCGAGTGCGGGTTGCCCGCGAACGTCGACGAGTGGCTGCCAGGTGGGAAGATCTCCGGGCTCGCCAGCGGTTCCCGGGCCCAGACGCAGCTGAACGCCGTCACGCCGTTGGTCAGGGCCTTGCTCGCCACGACGATGTCCGGCTCGATGCCGTGCAGCTGGAAGCCCCACTCGTGGCCGAGCCGGTGCATGCCGGTGAAGATCTCGTCGACGACGATCAGCCCGCCCAGCGACCGCACGTGGTCGACGACGCGACGCAGGTGGGCGCTGTCCGGCACGACGCAGCCGCCGACGTTGAGCAGCGGTTCGAGGACCAGCGCGGCGACCCCGGTCCGCGGCACGCCGAACAGGTCGTCGTGGCCGAGCCGTTCGACGGCGGCCGCGCAGGCCGGGTTGCAGCCGTCGCCGGTGGAGAACGAGCACGTCCGGCAGTCGGGGTACGGCAGCCGCACGACGTCGGGACCGGACCACGGTTGCACGGCCCGGTAGCGGGCGCTGGCGCTCAGGTGCGCGGTGAACGGCGACCGGCCGTGGTAACCGCCCTGGAACGTCATGATCGGTCCACCGCCGCGGTTGGCGGCGACGATCCGCATCGCCATCTCGATGCCCTGTGCCCCACCGAGCTCGAGCGCGACCCTGCCGGGGGCGCCGACCGCGGCGCTGATCCGCTCCGCGAGCCGCCGCACCACGCGCACCCTCAGCGTCGACTCGCAGAACGACGGCAGCGCCGGCATCGACATGGTGCGCAGGCACGCCTCGCGGACGATCGACGAGTCGTACCCCCAGGACAGCGACCCGTTCGCGGCCTCGGCGTCGAGGTACTCACGGCCCGACTCGTCGTAGAGCCGCACGCCTTCCGCGCGCTCGAAGCGAACGTCGGGCGGTGTCCGGTAGACCAGGTCCCCCGCCGCCATCTCCGCCGGCAGCGACGCCGTCATGCGCTCACCTCCCACATCGCGGCACCGATCGTCGGCACCAGCGGCTCCAGTCCCGGCACGTTGCAGTCGATCTCGGCGGTGAGGACGGACAGCACGTCCCACAGCGCGCCGGCCGCGGGAGGCACCTCCAGCAGCTCGCGCCACGCCCGGCGCCGGGCGATGCCGGCGTAGTCCGGCCGCGCGGCCAGGCGGGTCCAGCTCCGCTCCCGGTCCAGGTCGTGTGCCGGCACCTCGTCGTGCAACCGGGCGACGAGCGCCGACGGATCGGCCTCCCCCGTCAACGAGTCCAAGATGGACAGACCGGTCGCGAGCTCCAGCAGACCCAGCTCCCGCACCACGTCCGCGGGTTCGTCGGCGGTGTGCAGGAAGTTGAACAGCGTGGTCGGGCCGTTCAGCCGGCTGCGCAGGTCGTCCGGGCGCCGGCGGGCCGGGTCCGCCGATCCCTTCAACGCCGAGAGCCGGGACGCGGCGGGCTGCGCGCCGGGCGTCCAGGTGCGGTCGCGCAGCACCAGCAGCAGGCTGTCCGTGCTCGGCAGCAACAGGTCGACCACCGCGGCGCGGTCCCAGCTCGCGATGTTGAACTGGTATCGCCACACCTCGCGGGTGAGCAGCGGGGTGAACCGGAACGTCCACGCGCCCGCCACGATGAAGTCGTTGTCCCGCAGTGCTTCCAGTGCGGGTTCCAGGCGCCGCCCGGCGACCGCGTCCGGTTTGAGCACCACGAACGTGAGACCGGCCACCGTGCTCAGGTCCACCCGGCGCAGGCCCGCGCGGAAGTACGGGTCGACGAGGTAGTGGGCGACCTTCTCCCGGCTGCGGGTGAGCTCGGCGACCACCGCCCCCGGCACGTCGGAGTACGTCACAGCTTCATTCCTCCCAACGGCAGCGGCTGTCCGTCCAGCAGCACGACCGCGCTGCCGTCCGGATGCGTTCGCCGGTCGATCCCGTAGCGCCCCTCGGCGAGCGCGGTCACCGCGAACCGGAGGGCGGGGCGGTCGCTCAGGGTTTTCTGCCGGAGCTCGTGCTCGGCGTGCGAGCCGCCCTCGTAGGGCACCTCGGGGCCTTGCGCCAGCACCGGTCCGCCGTCGTGGCTCGCGTCGACCAGGAAGGTCGACGTCCGCGTCGCCCGGTCACCGCGGCGCAGCGCGTCACCGACCGGATCGAGGCCGACCAACGCCCTGGTGCCGTCGGGGCGCAGGCTCGCGAGATCGCCGGGGTGCTGGTTCACGACGCGGCGGTCGAACTTCTTCAGCAGGCGTCCGTGGATCCAGCGGTGGTAGGCGAGCACGACCAGGTCGATCTCACCGCGTGCGTGCTCGAACTCCTCGACGCGGTCGGCCAGCCGGTCGTGGAACGCCTCGGCGAGATCGCGGTACCGCGCTCGGTCGGCGTCGGTGCGGCACTCGGAGAACCGGCCGCACTCGCGTTCGAAGTCTCCCGGCCACGCCTCGACCCCCGCGGCGCGCGCGACGTCGAGAGCGGGCGTCCCGCGCCGGTCCGAGGCGACCAGGACGACCTCGAGGACGTCCGGCCGGTCGCGGGACAGCTCCAGCAGCGTGGTGAGGTTCGCGCCCGTCGCGGAGACGAGCACCGCGACCCGCAGCGGTGCGGTTCTGCCGTCGAGCAATGGCTCAGCCACGACTCAGCTCCTCGGTCAGGGACAGGATCTCGGCGCGCACCACCGGCCAGGCCGGACGTTCCGGCTTCACCAGGTGCATGTGCCGCGCGCCGGGGACGGCGACCAGCCGCGCGGACCACGCCGCCGCGTACGACTCCGACTGCGCGAAGGGCACCGTCTGGTCGGCATCACCGTGCACGAGGACGACCTTGGTGTCCGCCGGGTGACGCAACGGAGACACCGCGGCGGGCTCGGCACCGAGCGCGGCCACCGCGCCCTCTCCCAGGTCGTCCGCGGCGGCGGTCTCGAGGTCCGCCAACGCCGCCAGCCCCACGACCCCGCCGAGGCCGGGCAGCGACCGGGCGGCCAGCAGCGCCAGCTGGCCGCCCGCCGAATGTCCGATGAGGACGGTCCGGGTGAGCGGAACACCGGTCGCGCGCCCGAAACAACGGGTCGCCTCGACCACGTCGTCGAGGCACGCGGGCCACTCGTGGCCGTGGTCCACCGTGCGGTACTCGGCGTTGCCGACGACAAGACCGTGCCCGGCGAGGTCCTCCACGACGGGGTGCAGGCTGTCGACGGTCTTCTCCGCCCGCCAGAAACCGCCGTGCACCAGAACAACGCCGAGGTCGCCGGAGCCGGAGACCTCGACGAACTGCTGGGCGGCCGTGCCGTAAGCCCACCGCCTCACAGCAGATCGAGCTCCGCGAGCCGGGCCCGCCAGTGCGCGAACCGCTCGTCGCTCATCCTGATCTCCTGCTTGCGCGCCTCGTCCTCGTCGGCCGCGCCGAGCCGCCACCACACGTGCCCGTCCGACTTGCGGATCATGAACGCGCGCCGCTTCTGGGCGGGACTCTGGATCATCAGCGAGATCGTGTCCGGATCGGTCAGCGTGGTGTGCAGCTGGTTGTGATGCAACGTCAGCACGTCACCGGCGCGCTCCTCGCGGACGAACCGCGGCCAGAACCGCGTCACGTCCGCCGTCTCGTCCAACGGCTGATCGGTCGCGTACATCGTGTGGTAGTACTTGCCGTGCAACAGGTACGCGGTGAACGAGAACCGGTGGTTGTGCACCCGCTCGTACTGCTTGACGTTCGCGAGGCGCAACCTGATCCGCAGCCCCTTGTCGGGCGCGTCCCAGATGACGATCTTGTCGTCGAGCGTGTGGATCTCGCACTTCTGCCGCAGCGCCTCGACCCCGGGAACGCGGTCCACCAGCGCCCGCAGCAGTGCGCGGTCGTCGCCGATGCGATGCGCGACCTGCGAGGTGATCTCGTGCGCCGCCTCGAGGTCGTCCCAGTCGACGGCGGGCAGGCCGTGCATGATCTCGAGAACCTGGTCCTCGCTGAGACCGGTCGCGGTCGTCGTGGTCGTCGTGGTCATCCCCGCCCCCTCAGATGATCTCGAGCCGGTTCAGCTGACCGACCAGGTCCTCGAACTCGGTGCGCTCCATGGCCTTCGCGACCCGGCGCTCCGTCTTCTCCTTGTCCGCGCCGTAGCGCCACCACAGGCGGCCGGTCTCGCGCTCGGTGATCAGCGAACGGTCCTTCTCCGCGGGCCCGCGCAGGAACAGCGACACCGTCCCCGGCGTGGTGAACGTGGTGTGGACTTCGGTGTGGTGCAACGAGTACGTGCTGCCGGCGGTCTGGTGGGTCACGAACATCGGCACGGCGCGAGCCTCGGACAGCCTCGCGTCGACGTCGTCCTGGACGTGCCAGGGCACCGACTCGTCCAGCTCGCCGACGAGGTCGTGCCGGGTGTGCCGGTAGCGGCCGGTGAGGATCCGGCTGGTGAACGAGAACCTGTGGTCGTGCGGCCGGTCGCGGTGCTCACGGGTGGAGATGTGCACCCGCAGCCGGAACCCCCGTTCACCACCGTCGTACACCACGATCTTGTCGAGCAGCCGGTGCCGCTCGCACATCGCCATCAGGGACTGCTCTTCCCGCACGCGGTCGACGAGCAACCGCAGCGTGTCCTTGTCCTCGGCGAGCTCGGCGAGCAGCGCGCTCGTCACCTCGTGGGTCTTCGGCAGGTCCGACCAGTCCAGGTCGAGCTTGTCCAGCACGTCGATCATGAGACTTCCTTCCCCAGATGCGAAAATCAGCGCGGCGCGTGAGCCGGCTCGGCGGGACCGGACAGCACCGCGGTGCGGCGCGGGCCGCCGTCGGACGGCAGCACGAAACACCCGGACCCCGACGGGCCGAGCCACGGGTCGCGGTCGAGGCCCAGCGCGTCGTAGGCCGTGAACGAGATCAGGTCCCACAGCAGCGGTTCGCCCACGCCGACCGACCGCGCGTTCGCGATCTGCTGGTCGAGCGGCTGCGACCCGGCCGCGACGATCCCGCCGTCCTGGTACCACAGGGAGTTCTCCGTGCCGCGCGCCAGCTGCTGGCCGCCGAGCCGCGCCGAGTCGCAGCGGTCGGTCATCAGCATGATGTTGCGCCCGCCGATGACCTCGACCGCGCGTTTGGCGATCGTGAGGTCGACGTGTTCACCGTCGAAGTTGATGCACGACGACACCAGGCCCTCGTAGCACAGCCGCATGATCGCGGCCGGGACCGGCCCGACCTGCTCCGGCAGGTCCGCGAGGTTCCACGACGACAGGTCGTACGCCGCGATCGTGGCGTCCCTCTCGGCACGTGCCCGGCGGGTGCGGAACGAGTGCTTGATGGTCAACGGCATGTCGTTGAAGAGGTGGTCGGTCACCACGCGAGCGCCGACGAGATCGGTCTCCGTCTCCCACGCCGTCGCCACGAGGTCGTTCACCAGCGCGGCGGAACCGGACGGATCGCTGCGCGTGAAGTGGCCGAGCGCGGGACGCACGCCGTTCTCCACGAGCATCCGCACGATCCACGCCATGTCCGGGTGGTCGCGGTCGAGCCGGTCGTGCAGGTCGGAGCCGGGGGTGAGCGCGTCGGGCGACATCACCACGTAGACCAGCCCGAGCCGGCCGAGCCCGGCGAGGATCTCCCACTCCCGCTTGGTGGGCGGCCACACGGTCGCGGCCGGGGTGCCACCGTGGCTCGCCAGCAGCGGCCCTTCGAGCGCCACACCGGGGACGTAGGGCAGCAGTCCTCGCCGGCGCAGCTCGTCGAACGTGCGCATGAACGCGACGAACTCGTCCAGCCGGTCGTGCCGCAGGTAGAGGGTCGGGACGCACAGCACGCCCTCTGCCGCGGAGGTGGAGTTGAGTTCCACCAGGTCCAGGGTGGCGAAGTCGGAGAAGTCCACCGCCCCCATGCCATGACAGTGCATCTCCACGGGCAGCCCGGGGACGAAGTAACCGTCTCCTGTGGACAGTTCACCCGCCGGGACGCCCCCGTCCACGGTGAGCGCGTCTCCGTCCCACGACGCCGTCTGCGCGTGCAGGCCGTCCGGGCGCAGCACCCGGTTCACCGCAAGTGTCCGCCATGCCATCTGCTCGTCCCCCAAGTGTTCGTCTCTTCCCTGCTCTCGCACCTCACCCGCCGAACTCGATGGACCCGTCCTTCCGCCCCTGCTCGACGAAGTGCCGGAAAGTCAGCGCGGCGACGGCGAACCACCCCGCGCCGACCGCGACCTCCAGCGCCGCCTGGGTGATCACGACCTGCGCCGGCACACCGTCGAGCAACCCCCGGATCGCGGCGAGCCCGTGGTTCACCGGCAGCACGCTCGCGACGGCCTGCACCCAGCCCGGCCAGAACGTGACGGGCACCTGCACCCCGCACAGCGCCATGACGCTCAGGTGGGCGACGTTGGACACGACGTTGCGCGCCTCCATGAACCGCAGCACGATCCCGCTGAGCACCAGGCCGAAGCAGTAGGTGCTCAGACCCACCAGCAGGATCAGCGGTACGGCCAGCAGCGCGGCCGGCATCGGCAGCGGTATCCCGAACACCGGTGACAGCGCGAACAACGCCACCGACGCGGTCGCGGTGCCGCTGCCCACCCAGAAGAGGCTGCGGCCGGTGAACGTCAGCAGCGCGCTCGCGGGAGCCGCGACGAGCAACGGCAACGTGCCCGCCTGGCGTTCCCACACCGTCGAGGCGCACACGAAGAACGCCTCGACGGCGACCATGACGACGGCGTTGCCGATCAGGAGGTGCCGCGTCGCGTTCTCGTCGTTGAGCAGCAGGCCGATGACGGCGAAGAAGGCGACCTGGGCGAGCACCCTGGACAACCAGCCGAGCGTCCACGTCTTCCAGGTGTAGATCACGGAGAAGTCGGCGATTCCGGACATCAGCGCGTACCGGATCACCTGCAGTCGTGCGGTGAGGCTCACGCGAACGCCACCTCCCCGGTGCCGCGCACCCGTTTCGCGGTGGCTCGCAGGAGTGCGTGCCCCAGGGCGAACCCGGCCAGCCCGAGCAGTGCGACGACGCCGAGACGGCCACCGAAGCTCGTCACCGCCGCGGGTTTCGTGGCGTCGCGCAGCAGATCGCTGGCCCACGACAGGTACACCGCGTCGCACACCGGCTGCAGCCAGCCCGGCAACAGCGAGGTCGGCACCACCACGCCGCCCAGCAGGAAGAACGGGTAGCTGATCGAGTTCTGGAACGTGCGGGCGGACCTCGCCAGCACGAAGATCCCGCTCATCGCGCTCGCCCACCCCGCCGTCGCGGCCGCGGTCACGAGCAACGTCACGCCGAAGGCCGCGGGGTGGTGGATCACCAGGCGCACCCCGAAACCGAACGTCGCCACGAGCCACGCCTCCGCGAGCGCGACCAGGCTGACCACCGTCACCACGAGGATGCGGACCGACACGACCAGGGTGATGCTCGCCGGACTGGCCAGCAGCAGTTCCAGCGTGCCCGCCGCGCGGTCCCGCGAGATGATCTCCCCGCTGACGATCACCGCCATCGACCACAGCGCCATGACCGCGGGAGCCAGCACGGAGTAGGCGTCGAGGTCGGTGCGCCCGGCGTGCCGGGTGATGGCCAGGAAGATCACCGTCAGCAGCGGGGTGTTGACCAGGACCATGAGGTCGCCCGGCGACCGCCGGAGCACCGTGGCCTGGAAGCGCGCGACCTCGGCCGCGGTCCTGACGACGCTCACACGACCAGCCCCCGGTCGCCCACCACGTGGAGGTAGACCTCCTCCAGGGTCGGCCGGCCCGTCGCGACCTCCGTGACTCCCGCGTCGGCCAGCAGTCGCAGCACGTCGGCGACCGCACCCGTCGCGTTCGTCTCCACGCGGACGCTCCCGCCCTCGGCCGAGTGCACGGCGCTCACGGTGGGCAGCGCGCGCAGCCGTTCGACGGCCTCGTCCGGGACGTGCCAGGCGGTCACGCGTTCGTACTGCGAGATCCAGTCGCCGATGGTGCGCGGGTCGGCCGTGCCGACGAGGCGGCCGTTGTCGATGAGGGACACCCGGTCGCACACGGCCTGGGCCTCCGCCATGTCGTGGGTCGTGATCAGCAGCGTGCGGCCCTCGTCGCGCAGCTGGGCGACGAGCGTGCGGAACTCCCGTGCCGCCACCGGGTCCATGCCGACCGTGGGCTCGTCGAGCAGCACGACCTTCGGATCGCCGACCAGACCCCTGGCCAGGTGCAGGCGTTGCTTCATGCCGCGGGAGAAGGTCTCGACCCGCTCGTCCGCGCGGTCGGTGAGACCGACCCGGTCGAGCAGCTCGTCCGCCCGCTGCCTGCCCTGCCTGCCGGTCACGCCGTACAGCGCGGCCCAGTACCGCAGGTTCTGCCGTGGTGAGAGCCGGGTGTAGAGGCCGCGTTCGCCGCCCAGCACGATGCCCACCAGCGACCGCACTGCCTGTGCCGCGCGCACCACGTCGTGGCCGCCGACCAGCGCCTCGCCCGAGGTCGGCAGCAGGACCGTGGAGAGGATCTTGCATAGCGTCGTCTTGCCCGCGCCGTTCGGCCCGAGCAGACCGTGCACCTCGCCGGTCTGCACGTCCAGGTCGAGCGTGTCGAGAGCGCGTCTCGGCTTGCTCCTGCCGTACTCGCGGACCAGCGACCGGACGACGACCGCGGGTTCTGTCATTGCGCCACCTCGAAATCGACACCGGGGACTCGGAGCCAGTGTTCGCCCACCGCGGCCGAGCCGACCATCAGGAACGAGCCGAACGGCGTGCGCAGCACCTCGGGTGCCGTGCCGGTCACGGGCACCCCGTACGCCCACAGCCTGCGGCGCAGGGGCGCGGCCGTGGGCAGCACGCTCTCGACGGCTCGCCACATCCACCGCCGCTGACCGGCGAACGGGCCGGGGAACGCCTCGGCGCGCTGGAGGTGGCGCAACGCGGCGACGAGTGGTCCGCGCGCGACCTGCGCGACACCGCGGCCGAGCACCGTCCGGCGGGGCCGTGGTGTCGGGAGGTCCGGCCCGAGCCCGTGCTCGGTGATGTGCCGGCGCAGTTCCGCGAGGTGCGGCAGCACGCCCAGCTCGGCGGCCGAGGCGACGAGCCGCTCGGACTCCGCCGCCGACAGCTCGCGCTGCAGCACGGCACCGTCCAGCACGTCCTTGAGACCGAACGGGCCTTCGAGCCTTTCCGCCACGATCATCAGAAGTTGTTCGGGCAGACCGAAGCCATCGCCTGGAAGCGTCCTTCGTGGACGGACGGCGCCCGCGTCACCGAGCCACGCGTGCGTGGTGATCTCGACGTTCACCCGTTGCGCCAACGGGTGCACCGGCGGCGCCTCCAGGCTGAGCAACAGGCCGACGGGTCCGCCGTCGTCGGCGCCGAACGCCGACAGGGCCTTCACGATCGTGAGGCCGAGCTCGTCGCGCAGCCACTCGGCGAGTGTCCACAAAGTACGGATGTCGGGCACCACGACGTCCACGTCGTTCATCGTGCGCACCACGCCGGCGGGATAGCGGTCGACCACCGCCACGCCCTTGAGCGGTTGTGCCTCGGGGAACTTCGCCACGAGGGCCTCGGTCAGCGCGCGCATCGTCGTCACCCGGTCGCGTGCCGTCGCCAGCTCCGCGTGGTGTTCCGGCCGCAGGGCGACACCGGTGACGTCCAGGGCGCTGAGCCAGGCGGGTACGAAGGCGGGTGTGCGCTTGCGCAGGACGCCCAGCATGGTGTGCGGGTTGTCCGCGGCTTCGGGGAACCACGACCGGGCGAGCTCGACGACGTGGTCTGCGGTGAGGCGGGTCATCGCGCGCCCTCCAGCGGGAGCACCCAGTAGCCGAACGCGGGCGCCCATCCTCCGGCGGCCAGGCGCGCGTGCACCAGGTCGGCTTCCTCACCGCTGCCCGACACGTGGCCGTACAGCGGCAGTCCGGTGGTGTGGGCGTGCGCGGCCGCCGCCGCGCTGAGCAGGCGGCTCGCCGGGCTGCCGCGCCACGGTTCCAGCACGAACATGTCGAGCATCTCCCAGCGCCGTTCACCGGTCAGCTCGTCCTCGTCCGGCACGAGCGTGGCGTGTCCGGCGAAGACGCCGTTCTCGCGCGCCACGAAGACCGTCGTGTCCTCGCCGGCCAGCACCGCGTCGACGTGGTCGCCGATCAACCGTTCGTCGGCGTGCTGCCGGTAACCGACGCGCAGGGCCTCGCACAGCAGCTTTCGCACGTCCTCGGCGTCCTGCTCCGCCATCGGGAGGACGGTCCACCCCGGTTCCGCGGCGGGCTCGCCGGGGTCGCCCGCCCGCAGGTACCGCATGTGCGGCACGAGCTCAGGTGCCGCCGGGCTGTGCGCGGGCAGCTTCAGAACACCGCTGGTCGCCTCGGGATGGCGAGCCGCGATCTCCCGGCGGAGCTCCGCGAGCCCGACGTGCTCGGCGCCGAACGACACGAGTGCGCGCTGCTCTCCGGTCAGCGCCTCGGTTTCCGGGCTGATGACCACCACGTGCGGGCCGATGGCCGCGGTGTGTCCCTGTGCGACGAGCGTGTCCGCGACGTCGTCGAGCAGTCCGCCTCTCACCAGCGCGGTCCGGTGGTCGCGTGCGGGCGGTGCCACGACACAGGTCCAGGTGTCCAGCACCCGCCGCGCGGCCCTGGCGAGCTGCTCGCCGGTGGCGGCCGCGATGAGCCGGTGCGACAGCTCGACCGGTGCTCCCTTCGCGGCGTCGGAGGCGAAGAACGTGTCGAGGAACGCCAGTGCCACCGGATCCTCGTTGTCCAGCAACACCGAGCCGAGCGCCTGCCGTCGCGCCGCCGTGATCACGTGCTCGTCGATCTCTCCCGCGGCCACGGTCTCCAGGCAGGCCCGGACGATCCTGCCGACCTCGGTGACGGCGGCGGGTTCCGCACCCGCCACGACCCGCCACACGCCGCAGTCGCTGTAGGCGGAGTGCACCGACTGGAACTGGTAGCTCAGCCCGCGTTCGCCGCGCACGGCGTCGTACAGCATCGATCCCGGCGTGCCACCGATCGCCGCGGTGAGCAGCTGGAAAGCGCCCCACAGCTCGTCGTCGTGGTCGGCTCCCCTGCCGCCGATCGCGACGTAGGCGTACTCGGCCTCGGGATCGGCGAGCGGGGTGTCGCCCGCGGGTCGGTGAGCGGTCGGCGGCCGTGTTCTGTCCGGTGGCGACGGCTTGCGTTCGACCGTGCCGAGCGGGCTTGCGGCCAGGAGGGCCGTCAGCTCGTCGAACAGCTCCGCGGGCCCCACCACGGTCACCGTCAGGTCCGCGCTCGTCACCCACTCCTGATGCGCCTCGAGCAGGCGGTCCGCGGTGAACTCCGGAAGGTGCTCGGCCGATCCGCCGACGGGACGTCCGAGCGGATGCCCGTCGAAGAGCGCGCGGTAGAAGCCCGCGTTGACGACGTCCACCGGGTCCGCGGCCCCGGACAGCAGTTCCTGCAGGACCACCAGCCGTTCGCTCGCGCACAGCTCGTCGGTCCACAGTGGATCGGACACCGCGGATGCGAGCCGCGCGGCACACTCCGCGCCGTGCTCCGGTGGCACGCGCGCCCAGAAGACCACGAGGTCGAGGAAGGTCGAGGCGTTGGTCTGCCCGCCGACCGTGTCGGCCCATTTGCTCACCGACGGGCCGTCCGCGGACGGCCCGGACATCACGACGTGCTCGAGCATGTGCGTCAAGCCGTTCTCGTCCGCCCGCTCGTCACGCGAGCCGACGTGCAGCGCAACGCACACCGTGACACTGCGGACCCCGAGCGTGCCGTCGAGCATCAGAGTGGTGCCGTTGGGCAATGCACGTACTTCGAACACGTTCCTTCTCCTGTGGATGGTGGTACGGGCCGCCGGAGCGGCCCGCACCGGAGGGCTTACTTGCCCTTGCCCTTCACGACGACCTTCGGCCGAAGGTTGGCAATGTGGTTGCGCGTCATGTCCCCTCCTCCCCTCGATTTCGAGCGATCCCCCTGAGAACACAGGAGAAACTCGGTCGGTCACGGCAGGACCACCCCACCGGACCCGCTTGTGGGCAGCACGGTTCGCGGTCTGTCGCACGTGGACAGACCGATGTCAGTGCTGGTCAGCCTCGGACGAGGCGATGAGTTCCAACTGGACGAACGACGCAGCTCACCCCAGAGCGTCGTGCCGTCACAGGCCGGGCGATCGCCCGCGAGTTCTTCCTGCGCAACAAAATCCGTTCCGATGCAACTTAGCCCCCAGGCGATGCATTTCGGACAATGCGGGAAACATCCCGCTCCCCAACGCGGATCACCGTTGATCAACGCTTCTTTCACCGTAGTGACGCTCTCCGCCGACGGCAAGCGCTCTGGCGAACTTCCCGGAAATTAGTCTGGACCAATGGGTGCCATACGAGACAACCAGGCCTGCGAGCTGCGGTTTCTCATCCCTGAACCGCCAGAAGTACTCTCCGTGGGCCTGCACCGAGCAACTGGAAACCCAGTTGATGTGCCTTTTCGGACATACGGCCCGGCGACCGTCTAGCGCCGAGCCAGCAGTCCCTCGCAGGTGCGGACCAGCACCCGGCACGCGTCGGCGGAACGCCTGGTGAGCATCGGGTTCTCGGCGTGCCGCTGCCACCGCTGCAACGCGGCGAACGCGGCCCGTCCCACCTCGCCAGGGCCGGAGCCGCGCGGCAACCCCAGGCGCACCAGCGGATGCGCGCCCTCGTCGCCCAGCAGCCGCGAGGCCAGCTCCGCGTCGGGCACCTTCACCGCGCCCGACCGCAACGCGCTGAGCAGCCGCAGCTCGGCGAACTCGTGCGTGCCCGCCAGGATCCGCTCGACCGCGCCGGTCAGCCGCGAGTCGCCGACCGAGCGCAGCACGCCGTCCAGTGCCAGCAACGCCGAACGCGCCTTGAGCAGGTGGCGGCGTTCGCTGAACTGGGTGTGCAGCACCTTCTGCAGTTCGAGCAGACCACTGCGCGCCACCAGTTCTGCGGCGAGCGCCGACGGTTCGGTCACGCCCTGTCTGATCAACGTCACCGCCAGCCGGATGCCGAAGACGCCGAACCTCCCCAGCAGCGCCCGCCGTTCCACCGAGCCGTCCACGAACCGGTCAGCGGACAGCAGTGACGCCTCCAGCTCTTCCCGTGGCAACGCGGCGAGCGCCGACAGTGCAACGAAGTCGTTCTGCCGCAACGAACGCCCGGCGAAGGCCAGCAGACCGGCGACGGCCACGACGTTCTGGCACAAGCCCTGCAACGAGGAGTCGGCGCGGTAGCGGCCGGCGATGCCCCGCGCCGAGATCATCGCGTCCACCCTGCCGCCACCGATCTCGTCGGCCCGCGAGATCACCGCGACCGTGTTGATCGCGGTGGCTCGTGCGACGCCCTGGTCGCGGAACGACTCCAGGAAGTTAGCGTCGGCCGAGTGCAGGTGCCGCATCAGGTAGATGACCGCGTCGGCCTCGCTGGGAGAGTCCTCCGGCGCCAGGAAATGAGTGGTGCGCAACGAGTTCGCGGTGGTCAGCGACGCGATTCCGGGTGTGTCGATCAGCGTGGTCGACCGCAGGGACTGCGACGGCCAGTCGACCACGAGCCGGTCCGCCGGGCCGTCCAGCGCGATCTCCAACGCGCCGTCGCGGCGGACCACCGGGAGCGATTTGCCTTGGGGGAACTGGACGATGCGCGGCGAAGGGCCGTCGCGGTACCAGGTGACGACCTTCGTGCACTCCCCCGCGTCGGTCGGCGCGATCTCCTCGCCGACCAGGGCGTTGAGCAACGTCGACTTGCCCGCCTTCACCTTGCCCGCGATCGCCACCCGCAACGGCTCGTCGAGCCGCATCAGCTGGCGGCGCAACACTTCGGAAGCCTGCGGGTACAGGTCGACGGCGGCGAGCAGCACCCGCCGCACCTCGTCGGTGATCATGCCGTCACCTGCTTCACCACGCGCTCCAGGGCGGCCAGCTCGGTCTTGATCTCGGCGAGCCGCGCGTCGCGGTCGCCCTGCGAGGCCTTCACGGACTTCTGCGCCGCCTGGATCGACTCCGTCAGCGAACGCTTCAGCTGCTCGGCCAGCGTCGTGAAGTGGTCGCGCAGATCGCGTTGCAGGCCGCGCAGCATGTCGCGGGAGTCCTTGCCCGCGTGGAACGACACGTCGTCCACGTACTTGCGCAGCGCCACCTTGCAGTCGTTCTGGCGTTTCGTGGTGATCCGCTTGCGCTCGTCCACGATTCCCTTGCCGCCCAGCAACAACGCCGCGCCGACCGAGAGCGGGTTGATCAGCGTCAGGCCGATCACCGAGCCGATCAGGCCGAACATCAGCAGGCCGCCGTAGCCGCCGCGCAGACCGGTGAGCAGGCGGCTGCCGATGCCGAACTTGTCCGACTCGCGCACCGCGAGCTCCGGCACCGACCGCAGCGGGTCGGAGGTGCCGACGCGCAACGCCGGCAACATCTGCTCGCGGTCCGAGTCGAAGTGCTCCGCGACGCGCTTGGCCAGCCAGCGGGCTCGTTGCGTGGCCCAGACCGAGTTCGCCGACACCGCGGACGTCACCGCCTGCTGCGCCCACACCGAGAACTGGTCCCAGATCTTCTGCGGATCGCCTGCCAGCAAAGCGTCCTCGGCCTCGCGGACGATCTCGCGCATCCGGTCGCGCAGGTCGTAGTCGACGTCGGCGTTGAGGTCGGCCACGCCGTCGCTCAACGTCTGCTGCCAGCGCGCCGAACGTTCCTTCAGGCCCGCCGCGCGTTGTTCGGCCTCGGTCAGCTCCCGGATCAGCTGCTGCACCGACTCCGGGTTCTCCTGCGCGGTCTGCTCGGCTCGCAGACTGTCCACGACCTGCCCGATCACCGTCAGCACGTCGTGCAACGTCGAACGGCGTGCCAGCAGATCAGCCTGGGCAACGACCTTCTTGCGCAGGTAGGTCACCAACGGCGGATAGCCCGACTCGGTGTTCACCTCCTGGTCGCCGGACTGCAGGGCGTGCCACCGCAGAGTCGACGACACGGTGAACACCTCGGCCTTGATGCCCGCGTCCGCCAGGTGCTGCCGGTCGCGGTCGGCGATCGAGCGCCACTCCGGGTACAGGTCGGTCTTGGTGAGCACGCACGCGACGTTGGGGCACACCGCCATGGCCTGCTTCAGGAACTCCAGCTCCGGCGCCGTGTACTCCTGCGAGCAGTCCGACACCAGCAGCACCGCGTCCGCAGACGGCAGCGCGGCCATCGTGGCGGCGCCGTGCACCGAGCTGAGCCCGCCGACACCGGGTGTGTCGACGAGCACCAGCCCCTCGGCCAGCAGCGGCCGCGGCAGGCCGACCTCGACGTGCAGGAGGCGTTCGCGGTTGCCCGGGTTGCCCTCCTCCGAGGCGAACGCCGGCAGCTCCTCCAGCGGCACCTCGGTGCGTCCCTCGGCCCGCACCAGCGTCACGACCGGCGTCTCCGCGTGCCTCACCACGGTCGGCACGGCGGTGGCGACGTCGTCGGACACCGGGCAGACCGGCGCCCCGACGAGGCCGTTGACCAGCATGCTCTTGCCCTGCTTGAACTCGCCGACGACCAGCAGGCGGACCTGGTCGTCGGCGAGCCGGGCCCTGGCCTGGTGCAGGCGTTGCTCCAGGTCAGGACGCTCGTAGCGCTTGATGGTGGCCAGCGCGAGCTCGATCGCCTGCTGGGGTGAGGTGGGCACCGGGGGTCACCCCGCCAGGCTGTCGACGGGGTCCGGCTCTGGCTCTTCCACGGGCTCGGGTTCGTCCAGCAGCACGGGCTCGTGGTCCAGCTCCGGGTGCACGTCCAGCACCGGCTCCTCGACCGGTTCCGGCTCGGGTTCCGGCTCGTGCTCGTCCGCGGGCCCGGTTCCGTCGGGCTCGTCGGGCTTGTCGACCTTGTCCACGTCGATGTCGTTGAACGAGTCCTTCACCTGCACGACGTTGGTCTCGGTGTCGTTGTCCTGGATGGCGACGGAGTTGACCTCCGTGTCGTCGTCGGAGTTGAACGAGTCGTCGATGATCGTGACGTCTCGGTCGTCGATGTTGAACGTCTGGTCGACGTGCTGGACCGGACGGTCGTGCACGACCTCGGTGTGGTGCACCTCCCGCATCGGCGCCGGGCGGTCGGCCATGATCAGCTTCGCGTCCCGGACGTCGGCGTCGGTCGCCCCGGACAGGCCGTTTCGCGCCAGCTCCTTCTGCGGGTTCTCGTCGAACGCCTGCTGGGCCTTCGGGTCCTTCATCATGTTCATCAGGAAGTCGATGAGCTTTTCCAGCATGGTGGTGTCTCCTCACCGAGGAGACCGGCCCCGAGGCGGCGGGGCCGGTCCGGCGTCAGATGGGCAGGTCGAGGTCTTCGAGGACGTTGTCGATCTGCGTGTCGACGTCCAGGTCGAAGTCGGCGTCCTGGTCGGAGACCGCGGTCTGGTCGGCGTCCTGGTCGGAGAACTGGTTCGAGTCCAGGTCGGCGTCCTGGTCGGCGTCCACGTCCACGTCGGAACGCGCGTCGCCGCCGTTGCCACCACCGGCGTCGGCGTTGCCGCCGTTGCCCGCGACGCCGCCGTTGCCGCCGAGGCCGAGCCCGCTGCCACCGGCGGAGCTGCCGAAGTTGACGTTGACCAGACCGTCCTGGTCGATGTCACCGCCGGCGCCACCGATGCCCAGGCCGTTGCCGCCGTCCGCGCTGCCACCGTCACCGGCCACCGCGATGCCGCCGTTGCCGCCGTCGCCACCCTCGGTGTTCGTGGCGGTGGTCGTGTCCTGGTCCTGCCTGGCGTCCTGCGAGGAGGACTGCGGGGCGACCTGTGCCGACTGCACCTGCTGCTCGGCGGCCTGGTTGCTGTCGACGTCCAGGTCGGCGGTCAGGTCGGCGAGGAAGGCGTTGAGGTCGATGGGGTTGCTCATGTCGGGCTCCTTGGTCGTGTTCTGCCGGACGACGTTTCGACCGGATGCCACAAAGTTAGGGAGCTGCGAGCCCTGTGCCATCTGGGAGGCACCCGGTTCGTCACCGGCCGCGCACACCGGGATCGCGACGGTCATAGGGGATTCACCCCTGTATTTCGCTCTGGCTGAACCACTCCATATGAGACGTACGTGTACTGACGTCCGCCTTGTTCGCCGCTACAGGGGGTGTCCGATGCACTACCAGATCGGGCTGGATCTCGGATCCACCCGCACCGCAACAGCCACGTGCCGCGAGATACCGCGGCTCGAGTCGGTGACGCCGACCGTGGTGTTCGCGAATCCTGATGGCTCTTTGGTCATCGGTGAGGAAGCGGAACGCCGCGCCGCCGCCGATCCGAGTCGCGTGGCACGCCGGTTCCTGCGTCGGGTGGGGGATCCGACGCCGTTGCGACTCGGTGGGGTAGCGCTCGGTGCCGATGTGCTCACCGCGCGTTTCGTCACGCAGCTGCTCGCTCCTCACACCGGCCGGATCGCCGTCGCGCATCCGGCTTCGTGGGGTCCACACCGCTTGGAATCCCTTCGCGGAGCTGGACTTTCCGACGTGCTGTTCGTGCCGGCACCGCAGGCCGCTGTGGTTGCTCACGACGAGCGGGCCCGGCTGGAACCGGGTTCTGTCGTCGCCGTGTACGACCTCGGCGGGAGCGGGTTCGAGGCCGCGGTGGTGCGCAAGCTCGACTCGTTCGTGCTCGCGGGCCGTCCCGAGGAGGCCGAGATCGGCGGGCTGGACTTCGACGAGGCGGTGTTCTCCCACGTGGTCGAGTCCTTGGAGTGGGACTCGCTCGACGCGGAGAATCCTGTTGTGCGGGCGGCGGTCGCCGATCTGCGGCGGGCCTGCACGGCTGCGAAGGAACAGCTGTCGTCGGACACCGAGGTGCGGATTCCCGTTGCGGTGCCGGGGATCTCGGTGCGCGAGGTGCGGCTGACCCGCGCCGAGTTCGAGGAGATGATCCGGCCCGCGCTAACCGAGACGATTAGCGCGCTGTTGCGTGCTTTGGAGAACGCCGGGGTGCGTTCTGGGGACCTCGCCGCAGTGCTGCTGGTCGGTGGGTCTGCCCGGATTCCATTGGTGACGCAAGAAGTTTCCGCGTTGCTCGGCCGTTCGGTGACGCCCGCGTTCGAGGGGATGGTCGCCGTGGGTGCCGCACTGTCCGCCCGTGTGCGCGCGGTCGCCGCGCCGGAGGTGGCGACCGTGATGTGGTCGCGTCCGCCTCGGCCGGCCGCGCCCGCGTTGCAGCACAAGAGGAAGAAGCTCACGCCGTACATCACGGCGGCGGTGCTCGCGGCGGCGGTCGGCGGTGGTCTCGCGATGAACACGTACTTCGCGGGCAACGCCACCCCGGCGACGACGACCACGACTCCGCCTACGACCACCACCGAGGAGAAGGCCGCCGTTGTGGTGGCCACGACGACCGAAGCGCCGGTCCAGCCGCAGAAAACGGTTGCGCCGCCGCCTCCTCCCCCGCCGACGAAGCGCACCACGACGACGACCACGTGGCCGTCGAGCTCGGCGCCGAGCGTCAGCAAGTCGACGAGCGCACCGCCGCCGACGCCCAGCACCAAGGCGAGCACGAAGGCCGGCGCACCGTGACCGCGTTGCCTCCGAGACCAGGAGTGTCGAAGTTCCAGCTGGTCCAGGTGCCGCGACCTCGTCTGGCCACGATCTCCGTCTACCTGTGGTTGCTCGTGGTGGTCGTCGAACTGGTCGTGACCGGCGTGGCGTTCGGCGACGTGCGTGCCTCGCTGGCCACCGAGGTGGCGGCGCGTGGTGTCGATCAGTCCACACAGGACGAGGTGGTGCTGGCCGGGCTGGGTGTGCTGCTCGGACCGGGCGTGCTGGTGGCGCTGCTGCAGCTGGGAGTGCTGCGGGCCTTTGCCCTTGGCCGGAAGTGGGCGCGGATCTTGTTGGTGGTGCTGGGAGTTGTCGGGGTGCTGGTGTCGCAGATGCCGGTAGTGGCGGGGATCGCGGTGGCAGGTGCGGGCGTGCTGATGTTCCTGCCCGCGTCGAACGCCTGGTTCGCGGGGAGGCGAAGATGACCGCTGTCGCAGCGGAACTGGCGTGGCGGGAGGGTGACACCGCGTCGGCGATCGAGACCGCGGACCGGATTCTCACCGAGGGCACGGACCAGGACTGCCTGGCGGCCGGAGTCGCGGCCGCCGCGGCAGCTGCCGACGGGGCCTTGTTCGACGCCGCCGCACGGTGGCGCGTGATCGCGAGCTCGCTGACCGGCGCACCCGGTGTCACCGCGGCCGCCCGTGCCGCACTGGCCGCCTGCCTGGTGGGTGATCTCTCGTCTGCCGCGGAAGACCTGGCCGCCGCACGAGCCAGGCTGTCCGGTGCCGCACCACGAGGCCTGACGGTGCTGCTGGACGGCGTGGACGCGGCGCTGGAAGCCGTGCGCGGCTCGTTCGCCCCAGCTGCCCGCAAGCTGGCCGGCCTGGCCGCCGCGACCGTGCCCGCCGACCCGATGGCCGCCGAGCAGTGGGGCGACCTGGCGGTGACGGCGCTGATCGCGGGTGGTCACGACGCCAGTGCCTCGGAGCTGCTGGCGATGTTCGCGGACCGCCCGACGCCTCGCCGCCACCTGCTCACGGCCTGGCTGCACCTGCGCGCGGGCCGATTGGCCGCCGCCCGCACCGAGATCGCCGCCTGCACCGCCCCGGTGCTGCGCCGCGACGCCGTGCTCGCGGCGGCCGTGACGATCGGACTGGCTCGCCGAGCAGGTGACGACGAGGCGTTGCGCGCGACCTGGCGACGAGTGGCGCCGGTGGTGGCGGGCGTCGACGTGGAACCGTTGCTGCTGGACGCGTGGGGCGAGCTGTCGGCCGGTGCGGGCAGCGCGTTCGAACGCGACACGATCGTCGACGCGATGACCAGCGCGGTCGAACGGGTCGGTGCGGCTTGGTGCGAGGAAACAGACAACTGGTGGCGCGTGCAACGGGCCGTGATCGCCGGTGACGCGTCGGTGGCGGTATTACTGACCGTCGAACCTCGTGCCTCCGCCGCACGCATGTGGGCCTCGATCCTCACCGACGACGTCAATCCTGTTGCGGTGACGGAGGTTGCCAATCTCCTCGCCCTCGCGGGCCACCCGTGGGACGCGATGGCGTTGTGCGGCGCGGCAGCCGCCCGCATGAACAACCCGGCCGAAGCCCGCGAACTGCTGAGCACCGGCCGCGCCCTGCGAGCCCGCATCGGCACCGAGGACAACGGCCCCGGAGACGGCCTCTCGAAGCGGGAACGCGCGGTCGGCGAGCTGCTGCTGGAAGGCCTCACCCACAAGGAGATCGGTGCCCGCCTCTACATCTCGCCGAAGACGGTCGAGCAGCACGTGGCGAAGATCCGCCAGAAGCTGGCCGTGGGCGGACGCGCCGAGCTGATCGCCTCTCTGCGCGCCCGGCTGGCATAGTCAGCGACCCGGAACGGCCAGATCGCCCTCGACGTACTGTGCGCGCCCGAAGTCGAACGACCAGTCCTGGGGCCGTTCTCGACGATGCTTACGAACACGTCCTCCGCAGCGATGCCGAGGACTTCCAGGCCCGCGGCAACGGTCCTGAAGACCGATTGCTTGACCCCGTGATGGGTTCCGACTGCGTGAGGATCTGGATCATCATGGGCCGATCGGCGCACTCGAAGCAGAGGCCGACGTCGAGGGCGATCACGTGGTCGGCGTCATGGTCGGTGATAACCTGATGCCTGACCGTTCGGGGATGGCCAGCACGTCTACTGCGGATCAGCGCCGGTAGTCGATCACGAGCGCGATCGTCGCGAACTACGAGCGGCCCAACGGCCAACACCAGCTGAGCGTCGGACACGCGCTCGAGCCTTCATCGCAGGACGGAGCGCCAGAAAGCAGGTCAGCGCTTCTTGATCGCACTGTAGACAACGGCAACCACGGTCGCGGTCATCACGGTGGCCGGCACCGCCATCAACAAGCCCATCGCGCCGAACAGGGTCAAGACGGCCGCGGTCGGCACCACGACGACGAGGACGAGCACGAAGATCTTCACTGCCGTCACGTTGAGGCGCCTCTCGTGATCGGGTGATTCGTCGGCTGAGCACCCGCCGTCAGCCAGCACGGCCATCGACCCGAACTACTCGTTCAAGGCCAGAGGCAGCGCTTGACGGACTCCTGCTCAGGGCATGTTTCAGGCCCTGAGCTTAGGCCGATCGGGCTAGAGTTCGGCCCACAGATTCCCGATCACCCATCCAATCGTGCACCTTCACTCCCAGGCACTGACAGGCCGGCAAGTCACGACGGCAGCGATCGAATTTCGTCTGCACCTCCGCGCGCCGGCTGGCGGTGAGCTCGCGGTCGCCGCACACCGCCAGCGCGTCCTCAGGCCGGCGGTGCTCCCCCCACTGGACCCAGCAGCCCCTCGAGGCGCGGCACGAGCCGCGAGCATGACCGAACCACGCGGCAACCTTTTCTGACTGTTCCAGCACTCGCAGACTGTTTGACATGGCGTTCCGTGAGCATTGTGGTGATGCGCCGACGAGCACGCCTGGCCAAGTCTTTCTCGCTCCGTACCCGCTCAGCCATGGGCGTCCTCCGGTTCAGGAGCCCAGACTGTCAACAACCTCAGTCAGTTTTAGACCTAGTCCGGGGCCTGCGGGTGTACAAAGCGCAAGCACAGCCTGTGTGTCCTCAGCCCTGCTCTGCGCGAGCAACATCCGCGCGACACGTGCCGCACCGAGACGTGTTCGAACCACAAAGTCGAACTCGGCTGACAGCGCGGGGGCCCGCTCGACCATCTCCATGGCGCCACCTGGCCTCTCCATGGACACGAGGACCTATCCGTTCCAGCCAGTCCCCGCGTCGATCGCCAGCCGCCACGGCGAGGCCGTCTCCTCCTGCCGATTGACCGCAAGGGCAGACGCGTGCCGCGAAGAGGCATATCGGTGCCTCTCCGACCATCTCCACGGCAATGCAATGGGAGAAAGGAGCTGGTCCGAGGGAGCCGCTCAAGGCCACACCATCACGCTAACCAGCAGAAGGAGCCGATGAAGACCGGCCTATTGGCTCTAAGACTCGTAGGGGTGATCGCGGTGGTGGGTACGTTCGCGGCGCTGGCGGTGTCCTCGAAATCGCCGGACCCGGCTGCCATCGCCACCACCCAAGCCCACGCTGACGAGCTGACAGAGCAACTGGCGAGGACGGTTCGCTACCGCCTGCCGGATGAACGATTGTCCTCCGTGTCTCCCCGGACACGGCCACTCGCGTTCTTCTCGCTCGGCGAAACCAGCGAGGACGGGTACCAGGCGGCCGCCGTTCTGAACGACGCAGAAGGTGCGTCCACCCTGACGGTATTCGTGCGCTCTACGGACAAACACACAGAGTGTGTCCTTGTGCTTGACTGCCAGGTACCGCTGAAGTCCGCTGGTCAGCCCGAAATCGAGGAGACCTCGATCATCGGCACTACCGGCTCGACCATCAACCTCACCACGACATCTATCGATGGCAAGGTGAAGATGTTGTCGGCGAGGTCGACGTTCCCAGACGGCACGACGGTCAGCGCTGTACTGCGCGCCCAGATCACGACGGGCGATCTCGGAAACGGCATCGAGATCAAGCCGTCGCGTTCCGAAGTGCCAGTTACAGCTGATCAGTTCGTCGCGATGGTCGACCGGCCCGGCTTCCACTACTGACACGACGCGGCAGGTACAGACGAGAGTCAGAACGCGACGGGTTCATCCGAACGCTGGTTTGAAAGGTCATGCGGTCCGGCTCTCGAGGGCTCGTGTGGGTTGCCGTCGTTACTGCGCATCAAGGAATAGGCAGGCGCCGGCACGCACCCGCTCGAACTCACGCAGCGTCGGCCACGCACCAACTCCGCCGCACCGAACGAGTCGACGAGCGTAGCGCGGTGTTCGAAGTTGCTCTCGTCCCTGGACGGCACCGACCACTTGCTCACCAATCTAATGTGATCAGTCCAGCTGTGCTGCCCGAATCGCGCCCGCGACAATTCCCGCGCGCCCGTGAGCTCGCAGCTTTCGGCCAATCGGACACACGTACGACTTCACGGTCTCGGTGGACAGTTGCATCTCAACGCCGATCTCGTCGTTGGTCATCTCCCTGACCATCAGCCGGATCACATCGAGTTCGCGGCCGGACAACTGCATGGACGCGAGGTCATCAGTTGCACATCTTGGAGCCAGCACCTGCTGACTGATCAGCCACCCGTTGACACCGGCGTTCACCGCGCTGGAGATTCGGACCCACTCGATCCGGTCGTCACAGCGATGATGCTGACCCATCCACGGCCGCGCAACACGTTCAGCACGTCGTACACCCCGCCTGACAGCCCAAGGTCGACCACGGTGACGTCCCCTCAGGAACCTCGTCGACGGACCCGATCGCTTCCCAGACAGCGACCCCGTGCAAACGATGACCAGACTCGTCGACCTGAGATGCCCTGACGGAACAGACAGTCCTCATACACCGACTGAGAGACTGGGCATTGCAGCGCGCAGCCGACCTAGCCACAGCCGTGGCATGCACCTCATGATCGGCTTGCCTCACAGTACGGCCTCGGACCCAGACCTGACACCGAATGTGTTCTACGTCCTCCGCCCTCATCCCACTGCGGCGCAGCTGATACTGGACGTCCCCATCATCGCTCCTGTCACGTTCCAGCAAAGCTCTCATGCCCGTACATGTGCTCGCGATCTCGGCTGCGGATCAGGTCTCCGGGACTTCACCGCGTCGCCCACCGAGATCGAACCGGCGCAGGAGCTGCGGGTGCGGATGGCCCGTTTGCACGGACGAGCCAGCCGCCCTGACGGTTTGACCGCGGCGATGCTGTCCAACGCGATTGCTTTAGTACATCGCGCGGACTGAACCGTCGTCGACCCGATCAATACCGCCGAGCTAGCCGATTCGTGGCGAGAGATCGGCGCAGCTGCCACATCAGCGGAACCTCCGTGGCCGGCTGACCTGTGTGCAGCTGACCAGATCAGCATCTAGTCGAGATTTAGCAGGCATTTAGTTCGGCGCTAAGCGCCGGATAGCAGTTGGTTAGTAGCTACTCGCGCTTCATGGCGTGGTCGTTGCACCACTACACCTAGGAGCGGTCATGAGCCTGCCGAACACCTGTCTGGACGTCGCGAGACACGCGTTTGACCTGCTGGTTGCCGGGCCTCATCCGGTGTCACTGGACGGTCGGCGATTCGATGGACTGCCTGATCGGCTGTTGCCGGTGGACGAGCTGCGGGACTTGCTCGTCAAGCGCACGTGCCCGCTGACGACACGGGATGCAGTGTGGGCGCATCTGGTGCATCAGTGCCGTGTGGAAAGTGCGACATGGACAGTCGCCGCCGTTGGGATCGCATTGCCAGCGTTGACTACGGTGACAGCACGGCTGTCGCAGAGTTCGGAGTGTGACGTCGGCGAGATTCACGCCGAGGTGCTGAGCGGGTTTCTGCAGGCGTTGAGCACCATCCACCTGGACGCGCCGAATGTGTTGGCCCGACTGCGGTTGGTCGCGTTTCGCGCTGGTTGTCGCGCGCGGCGGGAACTCGTGACGAGTCCGGTGCCAGTACCGCCACGGGCGCCGCAGGGGCACGTGGACCTGGTGCTGGCACAGGCCGTCGAGCACGGAGTCCTGTCTCGAACCGAGGCCGACTTGATCGGTACTACGCGGCTCGATCGAGTGCCGGTGACGGAGTGGGCCCGGCGGCGGCAGATCGGCCAATGGGCGGCGTATAAGGCGCGCCAACGCGCCGAGCAGCGGCTGGTTGCCCATCTGAGCGACGGAGTGTCCACACCGGAGCTCGGAGCCGTGGTTGCGGAGGAGCCGCCATGTGCCTGACCAACTGCCGTTTGGCACTCGTCACGCTTGGAGCCGTCGGAACCGTATTGCTCCTCGCAGGACCAGCGCATGCAGAAGTCGTCCAGCTCGCGGCACCGGTCCAGTCGATCGACGCCGTGTTGAACAACATCCGGAACTGGCTGGTGGGCATCTCGGCCGCGCTCGCGGCGGTGTGTTTCACGGTCGCGTTCCTGCGCCGGATGGCCGGTGCCGGTGATCCCAGCGAGATCGAGAAGTCGAAGACGTCGTTCCGAGCGGCCTGCGTCGGGTTGGTCGGTGTGTTGCTGACTCCGGTGGTCATCGAGGTCCTCAAAGGATTTGTGGGGGCCTAGCGATGGACACGTTCGACGAGTGCGGGATCACGAGTCCCGGCGCGTGCATCGGTGAAGGCATGGCGGGGTTCATCGACCTGGTCGTCGGCCAGTCGCTGAACAAGCTGTTGACATTCGTGGGCGAGACGTTGTTGTCGACGCCGACGCTGGACGAGTTGCCGCGTGTAGGTGAGTTGTGGGAGCAGTCACGGCTCATCGTCGTAGCGACATACTCGCTGTTCGTCATCGTGGCGGGGTTGGTGGTGATGGCCCACGAGACCGTGCAGACGCGCTACTCGGTGCGGGAGACGTTGCCGCGTCTGGTCATCGGGTTCGTGGCCGCCAATCTGAGCCTGCCGGTCGGTGACCAGGCGATCCGGCTGGCGAACGGGTTGTCGGTCGCGCTGCTCGGCGGTCTTGATCCGCAGCAGGCCGGTCAAGGTCTCGGTGAGGTGTTCGTCGCGGTGGTGCTGAGCGCTGTGGCGACGAGCGGGGTGACGACGGGGTTGCTGTCGCTCGTGCTCGTGATCCTGTTGGTGCGGCTGCTGGTCGGCTACGCGGTGCGAGTCGGGCTGACCGTGATCCTGCTCGCCGGCGCGCCACTGGCGTTGATGTTTCACGGGTTGCCGCACACCGAAGGCATCGCGTTCTGGTTCTGGCGTAGCGGTGCCGCCATTCTGGGTATCCAGGTTGGACAGAGCCTCGCGTTGATTTGTGCGCTGAAGGTGTTCCTCGAGCCCGGTGGCTTCCGCCTGTTCAGCACCAAGACCGATGGGACCGTCAACCTCATCGTCGTCATCGCGTTGGTGTGGGTGCTGGTGATGATCCCGACGTGGATGATGCGCCAAGTCAAGATCGGTAGCGGCAAACGCTCGTTCGTCGTGGGCGTGGCTCGGTCGTACGTGTTCGGCAGGGCCGCCGGTGCGCTCGGACTGCGCCGCAACGGAATCGCGGTGTCACGAAATGCCGTTCATAGGTCAGCGCCGAACCAACACCACCAATCGGCGCCGATCAAGCAGGCCACAGGCGCACGCGTGATATTGGCTGCCGCCAACGCAGGACAACGCACCAAGACTGCGCAGGGGCAGCAGCCAACAGCGCACGTCCCAGGCAAACGCCCCATGGCACATCCGGTCCAGGCGCCGCAGTTCCGGCCGCCTGTCCAGCCGCAGAACCTCAACTTCCGACCACCCACCACCGCTCCACCAACTCTCCCTCGTCGCATGACGACGCCGCCCGCTCCGCCGACGTTCCGCGCCCCGAAGGGTGGTGGGCGGTCATGAGTCAGGTGCGCATTCCCGCCGATGTCGACCGCGAGGACCAAGTTCTCGCCGGGCTTACGTCGCGCCAGGTCGCGATCCTCGCCGTGGTGGGCCTAGTACTCTACGTCGCCTACACGGCTACCCGCGACGTGGTTCCGGTGGGGGTGTTCGGAGCTGTGGCGTTGCCAGTTGCGGCAGCGAGCGCGGTGCTCGCACTCGGACGCCGCGACGGTCTTTCGTTTGACCGACTCGTGCTCGCTGCAGTGCGACAACGCCTACGCCCGAGACTGCAACTAGCAGCGATGGACGATGCCCAGCCTGTGCCAAGTTGGCTCGCGCACGCATCCGCGTCCGATGTCCACAATGGAGACGGTCCAGTGCAGCTGCCTGCCGAGAGCGTCACCGAGGCAGGAGTGGTGGACCTGGGCGACGACGGTCTTGCTGTGGTCGCTGTGTGCTCGACCATCAACTTCGCGCTGCGCACCGCCACAGAACAGGAGTCGCTCGTCGCCTCGTTCGGTCGGTACCTCCACAGCTTGACCGCACCGGTCCAGGTGCTCATCCGCACCGAACGGCTCGACCTGTCCGAGCAGATCGCCGAGCTGCGCGAGCAGGCTTCCGGTCTGCCACATCCCGCGCTGGAGAACGCCGCTCTGGAGTTCTCTGACTATCTCCAGCAGCTCAGCACTTCTACCACCTTGCTACGTCGCCAGCTGCTGCTGGTGCTTCGTGAACCAGGTCTGTCCACGCTCGTCACCCGCCGCGGGAAAATGCGATTGAGCGACGCTGACCGCGCCGCCGTTGAGGGGCGGCTGGCGCGGCGGTTGGGCGAGGCAACCGAGCTTCTCGGAGCGGCTGGCATCGCGGTCCGCCCGCTCGATTCCGGGCAGACGACGAGTGTGCTGGCCGCGACGTGCAACCCTGACAACCTGATCCCGCCCACCGTTGGGCTTGCCGGTGCCGACGACATCATCACCGTTGAGGCTGGGTGGTCGGCATGAGCGCGGCCTTCGTTCCAGACGCGATCGCTGTTCATCCTCGCTCGCTCGAGGTCGGCGGTGAGTGGGTGGCCAGCTTCGCGGTCACCGGGTATCCGCGGGAAGTTCAGCCTGGCTGGCTACAGCCGCTGCTCACTCATGCCGGCCGCCTGGACGTGAGTCTGCACTGCGAACCGATTGATCCGGTCACCGCGGCTGCTCGACTCAAGAAGCAGCTCGCCCGGCTGGAGAGCGGGCGCCGATACACCAGTGACGCCGGCAAGCTGTCCGATCCACAGGTTGAGGCCGCCACCGAGGACGCCTATGACCTCTCCAGCCGCGTCGCGCGCGGTGAGGGCAAGCTCTACCGAGTCGGCTTGTACATGACCGTTCACGCGGCAACCGAGCAGGCGCTCGCTGACGAGGTCGCAGCGGTTCGTGCTCTTGCGGCGTCGTTGCTGCTGGACGCGAAACCAGCCAGCTATCGAAGCCTGCAGGGTTGGGTCACAACGCTGCCGATGGGCTTGGACCTGCTCGGGATGCGGCGCACGTTCGACACCCATGCACTCGCGGCCGCGTTCCCGTTCACGTCACCGGATCTCCCGCCGGCAGATCCGACGTCGTTGTCAGCCCCGCGCGGGGTGCTGTACGGGTTCAACCTCGGCAGCCAGGGTCTCGTGCACTGGGACCGGTTCGAGTGCGACAACTACAACTCCGTCATTCTCGGCCGTTCCGGCGCGGGCAAGTCATACCTGACGAAGCTGGAGTTGCTGCGGTCGCTGTATCGCGGCATCGATGCGTTCGTCATCGATCCGGAGGACGAGTACGTCCGACTTGCGCAGTCGGCCGGCGGCACGGTTGTCCGGCTGGGCGCTGATCAGGTCCGGTTCAACCCGTTCGACCTGCCTGTCCACACCCGACCCGACAGCAAACGAATCGCACCGAAGGACGCGCTCACCCGGCGGACGTTGTTCCTGCACACCGTGGTCAGCGTCCTGCTCCGCACCGAACTGACGGCACACGAACGCACCACGCTGGACTCTGCCGTCACCGCGACCTACGAGCGGGCCGGGATCACCACCGAGCCCAGGACGTGGTCGCGGCCCGCTCCCCTGCTTCGCGACCTCGCCGACGAGCTGGACGACTCGGAGTTCGCGGCCCGGTTGAAACCGTTCACCACCGGCGCGTTCGCTTCGTTGTTCGCCGGGCCCACCACGACCAGGCCCGAGGGACACCTCGTGGTGTTCTCGTTGCGCGACCTCGCGGACGAGCTCAAGCCGATAGGCACGTTGCTCACGCTGGACTCGGTGTGGCGCCAGGTCAGCAACCCTGCGATCCGGCGGCGCCGTCTGGTCGTGGTCGACGAGGCGTGGCTGCTCATGGCACAGCCCGAAGGAGCGCGATACCTGCTGCGGATGGCCAAGTCCGGACGCAAGCATTGGTGCGGGCTCACCGTTACCACGCAGGACAGCGACGACCTCATCGGCTCCGAGCTGGGCCGGGCGATCGTGGCGAACTCGACCACCCAGATTCTGCTGCGGCAGGCCCCGCAAGCAATCGACGCGATCACACGGGAGTTCGGGCTCTCACTCGGCGAACGGCAGTTCCTGCTGTCCGCAGACCGCGGCCAAGGGCTGCTCGCCGCGGGCACTCAACGCGTCGCCTTCCAGTCCCTCGCCTCCCCGGCTGAACATGAGCTGGTCACGACGGATCCAGCCGCAGTCGCGCATGTTCAGGAATCCGACGCTGCGACGTCCTGGGTCGAGCTATGAGCGCGGTCAAGGACTTCCTGCGCGATCCGACCGCAGTCTTCGAGCATCTCCTCACATGGCTCACCACTGCCGACCCGGCCATCGGAATTGCGTTGGCGGGTGTGGCAGTCGCGGCCGCCGCGTTGAGGATCTGGTTGATGCGACGACAACACCGGACGCTGATGGCAGGCGCGCGGATGGTGACGGTGTTCGTGCCGCCGACTGTCGATCCGGCCGGGTCAGCGATGTTCTGGACGAACCTCGTCGGCCTGCTGCATCGACGACGGACGTGGTGGACAACCCAACCGCACGTTGCATTCGAGTACGCCTTTTCGAGCTCCGGCGCGCAGATCGCGTTGTGGGTACCTCGTGTCGTGCCTGCCGGCACCGTTGAACGCGCCGTGGAAGCTGCCTGGCCGGGCGCCCGAACCAAGACAGCACCAGCAACAGAGACCGCCCAGGTGACTGCAGTCGGCGCGGAGCTGCGGCTCGCGCGCAGCGAAGCCCTGCCGATCCGCAGCGACTTCGCCGCCGACCCGTTGCGCACGCTGTTCGGTGCCGCCGCCGGAATCGGCCCGCACGAGCGCGTCACTGTGCAGATCCTCGCCCGCCCGGCCAAACGCCTCGCCAGGACCCGGTCCACGTCGACGCGGAGCCTGGACAACCGGACCCGGCTCCGGCAGAGCGCCGAAGACCGGGCAGTCGTGGCGAAACGCAACGCGCCGATGTTCGAAACACGCGTCCGCTATGCAGTCACAGCCGATCACAACGTGCCGCAGGCACTGCACGGGAGAGCGCGAGCCGTCGCCTCGGCGTTCACCCTGTTCTCCGCGCACAACCACTACCGCCTAACCCGGCTCCACAACCCGATCAATGCCCTCAACTCGCGGCGACTGCGGCGCGGCGATCTCCTGTCGATTCCAGAGTTGGCCGCGCTCGCGCATCTCCCACTTGACGCTGCGGCTCCAGGGTTGATCCGCGCCGGGGCCAAAGCCGTTGCGCCACCACCGGGCGTCGCTGAACGCGGTACCGACATCAAGCCGATCGGGATCAGCGATTCCGGCCGTCCTCGACCCGTCGGGTTGCGTGTGGCCGACGGGTGCCACCACGTGCACATCATGGGCGCCACCGGTTCCGGCAAGTCCGAACTGATGGCGCGGATGATCCTCGCCGACGCCGAAGCCGGTCGCGGCCTCGTCGTGATCGATCCCAAAGGCGACCTCGTCAGCGACCTGCTGGCGCGTCTGCCCGAACAGGTCGGCCCGAAGGTCGTGCTGTTCGACGCCACCTCGCGGTCCCGCCCGCCGGTGCTCAATCCGCTGGAAGGCAACGACGAACACCAGGCGGTCGACAACCTCGTCTCGATCTTCTCGCGGGTCTACTCCTCGTCCTGGGGACCGCGAACAGACGACATCTTCCGCGCAGCACTGCTCACCCTGGCCGCTTTGCCCGGCACGCCGACGTTGATTCAGCTACCCAAGCTGCTCACCGAGCCCGCGTTCCGCGAACGCGCGGTCGCGCACATCCAGGACGAGGTGCTGCGCGGGTTCTGGGCCTGGTACAGCGAGCTGTCCGACGCCTCCCGCGCACAGATCATCGCGCCATTGATGAACAAGCTCCGCGGTTTCCTGCTCCGCCCGTTCGTCCGCGCCTCGATCGCCGGCGGTCCGTCCACCTTCGACATGGACGCGGTGCTCAACGGCGGAATCTGTCTCGTGCGGATCTCCCGTGACTCTCTCGGCATGGAGACCGCGAATCTCATCGGTTCCATCATCGTCGCCCGCACCTGGCAGGCCGCCGTCCGCCGGGCACGGCTCCCCCGCCACCAACGCCACCCCTGCGGCCTCTACATCGACGAATGCCACAACTTCCTCAACCTGCCGTACCCCATCGAGGACATGCTCGCCGAAGCCCGCGCCTACGAACTCTCGCTCACTCTCGCCCACCAGTATCACCTGCAACTCACCCGCGAACTGGCAGAAGGCATCAGCACCAACGCCCGCTCGAAGATCTACTTCACGGCCAGCCCGGAAGACGCGCGCGTGCTGGCCCGCCACACCCATCCGCGGCTCAACGAGCACGACATCGCCCACCTGCCGCAGTTCCACGTCGCAGCCCGGCTCATCGTGAACGGCCAGGAATTGCCCGCGTTCACCGCCGTCACCGAGAAGCTTCCGAAACCGAGCCCGTTGCGGAGCAGGCAAATCCGCAAGGCCGCGCAAGCCAACACCCACGCCGTTCCCGCTCCCTGCTCCGCAGCTCCCACCGCCGACCCGAGACTCGCCGGCTAACAACAAGGAGAATGCTCATGACCGCACCAGCACGTCCCACGCTGCGGTTCGCCGCCTCGGGGGAACATCATGCCCGCCTCGCAAGGCACCTCACCATCCGAGACCGCTGGCTCGCCCGCATGCTCCACGAGCACAAGGTGCTCACCACGCATCAAATCGCCGAGCTCGCGTGGCCCACCGCGCGTGCCGCCAACCACCGCCTGCTCACCCTCCACCAGTGGCGCGTCGTCGACCGCTTCCAACCCTTCGTCACCGTGGGCAGCGCCCCGATGCACTACGTCCTCGACGTCGCCGGCGCGGTTCAGCTCGCCTACGAAGACGGCCTCGACCCCAAGACGCTCAACTACCGGCACGACGCCGCACTCGGCATCTCCCACTCGCTCCAGCTCGCACACGACGTTGGCGTCAACGGCTTCTTCACCAGCCTGGTCGCCGACTCCCGCAACCACGCACACGGCTTGACGACGTGGTGGTCGGAACGACGCTGCGCCACCTACTTCGGCGACGTCGTCCGCCCCGACGGCTACGGCCGCTGGACCGAGAACAACGCGATCTTCGAGTTCTTCCTCGAACACGACTGCGGCACCGAAACCCTCACCAGACTCGCCGACAAGATCCACCGCTACGCCCGGCTCGCCACCTCGAGCGGCATCTGCACTCCGGTGCTGTTCACGTTCCCCAGCGCCCGACGCGAAGCCAACGCCCGCATCGCTCTCGCCGATGCCCTGCGCACTCTCGACGGCACGACCACGTTCCCGGTCGTCACCACCAACTCGGAGTTTCCGCCCACTGCGGCTTCCCTTCGCTGGCTGCCGGTGGCGGACATCCGCGTCGGACGACTCCGGCTCGGCGAGCTCTCCCAGCTCTGGCCGTTCAAGCAGAACGCCACGATCGTGCGGCCAGATCACTCGAGGACCACCCTCTCACCGCCGTCCCCGCTCCCTCCTCTGTGGAGCTCACGATGAAAGCCACGATCGTCGCCAGCTCTGCGGTGCTCGCCACCGTCGTCGTGGTGGCCGCCACGGGACAAGCACTCGTCTCGTCACTGTTCGGCGGCGCCCAGCCCTCCCAAGAGGCGCTGTCGGACATCCCGCGCAACTACCTGACGCTGTACTACGAGGCTGCCGGGAACTGTCCTGGTTTGGGCTGGTCGGTCCTCGCCGCCATTGGAAAGATCGAAAGCGATCACGGCCGCAGCAGACTCGTCGGTGTCGCCGAAGGCACTGAGAACTACGCAGGCGCGCGAGGCCCCATGCAGTTCCTCCAAAGCACCTTCGACAGTGTCGTCGTCCGCCACCCACTACCCGCAGGTGGTCGAACCCCTCCCTCGCCCTGGGATCCACACGACGCCGTCCACGCCGCCGCGCACTACCTGTGCGACTCAGGAGCCCGCGACGGCCGCGACCTCCGCGCCGCGATCTGGGCGTACAACCATGCCGACTGGTACGTCGCCCAGGTCCTGGCCCAGGCAGACCGCTACGCCAGCGCAATCGGCCGTGGCGCCGATCGGGCACCCGCAGCCGCCGCCATGCTCGCCATCAACTTCGCCCAGGGACAGCTCGGCCTGCCCTACGTCTGGGGTGGCAACGGCCCGGACGCCGGTCACGCGGGCTTCGACTGCTCTGGTCTCACCAAAGCGGCCTACGCAGCAGCAGGCATCGAGATCCCTCGTACCGCCCAGCTCCAGCACGACGCGGGCCCAAGCTTGCCGAACGGCACAGTCCTTCGTCCTGGAGATCTCGTCTTCTACGGCACGCCCGCTGATGTCCACCACGTCGGCCTCTACATCGGCAACGGACAAATGATCCACGCACCGACCTTCGGTCAAATGGTCCAGATCGCGCCGTACCGGTGGCCCGACGACCACTATCTCGGCGCCACCCGTCCCACCAGCAACCCAGTTGCAGGGACTCGTGCTTGATCGCGCATTCTCATCGTCCTTGCGGCCGGCTTGCGGTTGTGCGATCGGAACGCGTCCTACCGTCCTGCCTGTCGTACTACCAACCGGGCTTCCAGCAGGCTTTCCTTCTGGACAGGTAGCTCGCTCACAGCTGAATGTGCAGTTCAGGGCTCTACCTGGGTTACCGATGGTGTCCCCGACTGTTGAGGTCTCAATTCTTCGGAGCGTGAAGGCTTCGGGTGGACAGCGCATCAGCGAGCGCCACGGTCTCAGGGCTCGGGCAGTGATCGAGCTCTGCCAGTTCGGTTCTGAGCAATGCCAGCGTGCGGGGAACGGAGTCGAGCTGACCGAGTTCGGCCTGCACGGTGAGGATGTCTCGGTAGACGCTCTCGTTGTAGCGGTCCAGCCGACGGATCTGTTCCAGCAGCGCAAGCCGCTTCTCCGGCTGACCGGCGAGTCCACGGGACAGGTCTGCAAGGGCGTCGAGGAGATCACGCCGGACCGATTCTCGAAACGGTTCGACCCAGGCGGAGGTGCAGTCTTCGGCGAAGTCACCTGCGTACAGCCGCAGAAAGCCGGCCAGCTCTTCAAAGCCCGCTTGTTTGACGATGGCGAGGTCGGTGTCGACGCGGTCCGGAGCGAGCATGAGGCGACCCTTCTTGTCGCTCTGGACGACATCGGCGGCTCCGGTCTCGGCAAGCGCGCGGCGCAACCGGGACAGCAAGTTGTGCAAGGAGTTCCGCGGACGTTCGACGGGAGCATCAGGCCACAGCGCCTCGATCACGGCGTCGAGCCGCGCCCCACGGGGATGGTGCACGGCGAGGTAGGCGAGCAGTTCGAGGTGCTTGTTCGTGAGCAGGTTGGTGAGGTCGCGTTCACCGCTCTCGGCACGATGTACCAGCCGCACGTCGCCGAGCACCCTTACCAGCAAGGGTTTCGTCGTGGCTGATTCGACGGCAGGTTCAGTGCCGCCCTCCGCCGCGTGGAAGAGCTCGAGCAGTTCAGCAGACTCGGCTGCGGGCAAGCTGAACAGCTTGGCCTCACTGAGCTGCTCGTGCAGGTCAGGCGTAGTGGCACTCACCGTCCCGTCGGCGCGCACCCTGATGGTTCCGCCCCGCTGCCACTGACCAAGCAACAGCACGACCGCGCCGCTGGCGAGTGCGGCCTGCACGTGCTCTTCACACTCGGGTGTCGCGTTGGTGACGAGCACGGCACACTCGGGTTCCTGTTGCAGGACTTCAGTCACTGCATCGAGATCGGGAACGAGCTTGATGGCTGACGGCAGCATCGTCTGTTCTCCCAGCAGGTCGTTGCTGGTGAGGATGATCCGGTTGCGTCCATTGGCGACGAGGTGGATGAGCAGGGCCCGGAGTGCGGGCGGTGCGCCTGGGCCGACGAACCCGATGCCGTTGGCCGCGGCCAGGTCCAGGATGATCTCGTGACCGTCGCGGATGCCCACTGCGGTTGCCTGCGGTTCGGCGCGCAGGTCGGGTTCGGGGTGGAGGTCATGGGCGATGCGTAGCGCTCGCACTATCGGGCCCTGTGGGTGTTCGAGGTCGCGGCGGTCCCTGCTGCCTGGGCGATAGCGCCGTCGCCGCCAGACTCGGGCACTCACGATCGCGCCACTCACGGCAGTAGCGAGTCCTATTGCAACGAACGCACCCGTTGAGGTGCTGACGGCGGGTTCGATCGGCAGTGGCTGTTCGTCGAGCGCGGGCGGCGGCTCCGACGCCACCTCGGTGGTCGGTTGAGCATCGAGGTCAGGTGGCGGCTGCGGCACATGGCCCTTGATCTTCCAGCCGGGTCGGATGTTGTCGGGGTCTGTGAGGGCGAGGCCGTCCGGTTGGACAACGCCGCGGTTGAGCTCGAACAGTTCTGGCCATCGTGTGCCGTCGCCGAGCATCCGGTGGGCGACATGCCAGAGGCTGTCGTAGGTGGTGTGCGCGCCGTCGTGTTGCGGAGGAAGGACTTCCTCGATGACCTCGACCGTGCCGAGCGGCGGTTCATTCGGTAGCGGCAACGTGACCGTCTCCGCCGACGGTGCCGATATGGCGGTAGCGGGCGTGCGGTTACCGAGGACGCTCAGCACGATCGACCCGACCAAGACGGTGCTGAGCTTGCGCAATTCCTTGCCAGTGCCACTCAATTCGCTTGCGGCGGCAGCGAACACCCCGGCGGCAAGCCAGAACCACAGCAGCCAGCCAAGGCAAGCAGACAGGTTCAGGAGGAACCCGGTGCTCATGGGCCTCTGCACCAGATCCCAAAACTCGCTCCGCGTCGGCAGGTGGTCGGGGAGAGGCCAGCCGATGAAATAGGCCAGTGCCCACGGAGGTGCTGCCATCAATACGAGCAGCATCAGGCAGTCGGCGATCATGCCGATGCGGCGTCCGCTCTCCGTGGGCGACTTGTTCACGACGTGCTGACCGGTGTGGATTCAGGTTCGGAGTCGTCGGGCGGACGAACTACGGCTTGCTCGGCGACTGGTGCGGTTGCCGCACGCTTGCGCCGGCCGCGTCGGGGCTTTGCTGCGGCCGACAACCGCGTGAGGTCTGCAACCGGCACCTCGGTGAACTTCGCGAGCTCCTCCAGTTCGATGACGCCCTTCGACTCCGCCAAGACCTCGCCCAGCTGACGTTCAGTGTCGTGGAGCTCGGCGGCGAGGGCTTTACAGCGTTGAGCGAGGTCACCCACCTTCTCGGCACAGGCTGCACGCCTGATGCTCAGTGCTTTGTCGGCCTGGGAGACGCGGAGTCGGATCTCATCGGGGCTGGGCATGACCGCTTCCTTTCACGGTGAGAGTCGGGATGCCGATGAGCCCCAGGAGCAACGTGGGCTGCTCGTCGGTGATGGTGACCTCGACGCTGTCGCCGGTGACCGTCGCGGTTCCCGATCTCCCAGCGGCGGCGAGGAATTGCAGGGCGGCCTCCGTTGCTTCGCCTGGAAGCAGGTGGAGTGTGCCGTCCGCGCGAAATGCGAGGAGGTCGATGTGCTGGGCTCCGGCGCGGGCGGCTTCCTGGGCGATGCCGTTGGCGCTTGCCTTTGCGGCCAGCGCGGCTCCACCGTCGAGGATGAGTCCGGTGAACCCGAGCGCCGCGACGAAAAGCACGACGACGAACATGGTCATGGCGCACCTGTTCCTCGGTAGCGGTCTACCACAGATGTGCTGGTAGCGGTGATCGTGTGGGCAACGGCGATCCCTAGGAACGCCATGCCGGGCAGATCGATCGTGCAGGACACGGTGGCGCTCACGGCGCCGCCAGGACGCAGATCGGCTGCCGCGACATCAACCTGCACTGAACGGCAATGCGCCCCTGCAGCTGCTAAGGACGCTTCCGCGACTGAGCGGCCTTCCGATGTGGCCGTCTGTGTTTCGCGGCTGAGCGAGGCGGCTCGAGCTGCTTGATGCGCTGCGTCGTTCACGCACAGCTTCGTGTTCGCCAAGCTTCCGCTCCCGGCGATGAGCAGAGTGAGCGCAATCAGCAACGGGGTGACCAGTGCGAATTCCGCGGCGACGCTGCCATCGTCTTCAAGGCGGCTGATCATGGTGCCCCTCCCGTTTCCTCCGGTGAGGTGAGCCGCTCGACCGGACCGGAGGCCTCGGCGTGGATCGCGATGTTCCAAAGCGGCAAAGCTCTCAGCGCTACTCCCGTCACGCTGACCGTGGCCCGTTCTTCACCTCGTTCAGCGAGCACGACCGGTTCACGTAGCGAGCTGGTGCCGAAGTTGGTGAGCAGCCGCTGGCCCTCGGTGACACCGTCGGCGGCCGTTCCGCCCGCGGCCCGAGCAGCTGTGAGCGCTTGTACCGCAATCGATTGCGCGATATGCGTCGCATGCAAGTGCAGCGCGAACTGCAGTCCGGTCAAAAGGATCAGGAGCAGCACTGGCATCACGAGTGCGAGCTGGGCGCTCACCATGCCACGCTCGTCATCGATGAACCTGCGCAAGGTCAGGCCTTGAGTTTGGCCACGATGCCGTTGGCCAGTTCCAGCACGGCAGGGCCGAGCAACGCGACGAGCGCGACGCCCAGGCCGATGAGCAGCGCGGTCACCAATGCGGTCTCGCTGACGTAGCCACGATCGTCCTCGTACAGGATCTGCAGCCTGCATTGCACACGACGCAAGGATTCTGCGAGCGAGTTGAACATGATCTCACCTCTATCGATCAGAGTCCGTTGAGGACAGACATGGTTGCGGGATAGCCGATGAACATGAGGAATCCTGCGAGGAGCAGGACGACAGGGAGCGTCATGCGTTCAGTGGCCGCATGTGCTTCGCCTTCGGCCTCGGCGAGTCCTCTGACACGCAGCGCAGCGGCCTTGGCCCTGAGGCTGGCACGGATTTTGGCTCCCTCGGTGCCGGTGAGGCTGACCGAGGCCGCCAGTTCGCGCAGAGAACGTTCGTTCAACTCGTCCCCCAGGCGGGCAAACGCTTGCCACACGGTTGATCTGGTGACCTGGGCGGTGAGAAGCTCGTATCGGAGCCGGTGGAACACCCAGCCGGTGCCGACGTCGGCGGCTGTGCTGAGGGCGGTGTCGACACCGGCACCGCCGGCCAGCAGGACACGGACGAGGTTGAAGTAGGCGCCCAGCGCGTGCCGGAACGTGGTACGTCGACGTTCGGCAGTGCGGCGAACGATGAAGTCCGGTGCCATGAACCCCACAGCGGCGAAGCCGACAGCGATGACGGCAGTGACGGTCCACGTGCGGCCGACTCCGAACGTCGCCACCACGACGTTCGCCAAAACGGGAACGAGAAGACCGAAGCCGGCGGAGATGGCCTTCTGGCTGACATGAGCATCGAGGCTTTTGCCCACCACGACAAGATCTCCGCGTAGCCGAGGCGTTGCAGTAAGACGCTGGATGCGCTGTGGCGGTGGCGCTTCCGCGTTCAGCCTGCGGAGAACGTGCGCCAGCGCGGGCCGAGGCGGGAACGCCCAGACCACCAACGCCCACAGCCCCACACCCAACCCCGCTCCGCAGAGAATTCCTGAGGTCATGGCGCTACCCGGTTTTCGGCGAGGAATCGCTCGGGCTCACGGTCGCGAGCGATCCGGGCCAGCCAGGTGAGCGCGGCTGCGAACACCATCGCGATCAGGCTCAGGACTACCTGACCGGTGATGCTGCTGTACGGCTCCAGGTAGCTGCGGTTGGCCGCAATCAAGCCACCCGCGAACACCACCGTGGTGATCACGACGACACGGACGCTGGTGCGCAGCTGGCGTCGTGCGGTCTCCACGCGAAGCCGCATCGAAACCTGTTCGCGGGCCTCCGCAGCGAGTTCCCCGAGCAGCTCGGCGAGCCGCCGTGCCGGGTGGTCGGCAGCCATTACGAGCGCTGCGATCACGAGATCGGCGGTGGGGTCGTGCAAGTCGTCTCCAAGACATCGCAACGCGGTGGCCAGCCGATTGCCCTCTCGCAGGCGCCGGGCTAGGTCAGTGACCTCAGATCGGATGGCGTCGGGTGCGGTCTCGGCGGTCGCGAGGATGGCCTGCTCGAGGCCTGCCGAGCCCGCGATGACGTCGCGCACCGCCTCGGTCCACGTGGCAATCGCTTCGATCCGTTCCAGTCGACGCCGCCGCTCAGCACCCCCGCGGACGAGACGCGGCACGAACACGACCGCGGACGCCGCCACCACGCCGGCGACAATCCAGCTCGTGGCAACGAAGACCACAGCCGCTGCTGCCAACGCAGCAACAAGGCGCAAAAGGTGGTCCCGATGGAAACGCGGCCGTGATTGCGACGTGTTTCGCAGACCGGAGATGATCAAGCACACGCCTGCTGTCACTCCAGCGGCCAGCACTCCAAAGGCGTACGGGTTCATGATGGCCATCCATTGTGCACATATCCGGCCTCGCTCAGTCGCTCGAGCGACTCGACTCGCAGCGGTGCACCGGGAATCGCCCTGAGATCCGGTCCAGGCCGCCAAATCTCGTTGCTGACGACCTGATTTCCATCGACGTCGACGACTTCCCTGATCGACGTGAGGACCCGCCCGCCATCACGCCGCTTGTCCAGGTGCACCACGAAATGCACAGCCGAGGCGAGCAACAGGTTGGTTGCTTCGACGGTGAGCCGTTCAGGGCCCTGGACCGCGTACGCGGCCAGCTTGAGGAACGCACCGCGGCTGGAGCTGGCGTGCAGGGTGCTCATGGAGCCGTCGTTGCCCATGGACATCGCGTTGAACAGCGGGATGACCTCGGGACCGCGGATCTCCCCTACGATCACGCGATCAGGCTGCATGCGCAGTGACTGCCACACCAGCTCGGACATGCTGACCGCGCCGTGGCCTTCGATGTTGGGCTGACGGGCCTGCAGCGCGACGACGTCTGGGTGTCTCACGCGATTGTGGTCGAGACCGAGCTCGAGTACGTCCTCGATCGTGATCAGCCGCTCCTGAGGCGGGATGGCCGCGGCGAGCGCCCGGAGCAGAGTCGTCTTGCCCGTGGTGACGCCACCGGTGATCAGGATGTTCCGGCGTGCACGTACAAGCGCGGTCAGCAACTCCTCCACTGGCTCATCGAATGTGCCGTTGGCGCGGAGGTCGGCCAGCGTCACGAACTGCAGGCGGTGGCGGCGGATCGACACGCACGGACGCGCGGTGACCGCGATCGTGGCAGCGACCCTTTCGCCGGTGGACAGCGTAAAGTTGGCGAGTGGGGAGCTGGTGTCGAACCGTCGTTCCTCAATGCCGTCGCGGGCGGCGAGGTCACGGACGAGTTGGATCAGTTCGTCGTCACTCGACACGATCGGCGCGAGGCGTTCACGGCTGCCGTCGGCGTGGGTGACGAACACGTGGTCGGCACCGTTGATGTCGATGTTCTCGATGCAGGAGTCGGCGAGCAGCGGTTCCAGCCCCGCGGCACCGAACACATCTGCCAGGACCGCCATGATGACGCGATCCTCGTCCTCCTCGGTGAGCAGGCGTCGGCGGTTGTTGAGGCGCTCGCGGGCGTCGTTATCGATCGCGTCCCGCAGGATGGCTCCGGCGAACTGACGACGTTGCACCGCACCGAGCGGTGGCCGTTGCGCTCGCCCGTCATCACGGAGGCGATCGCTGAGCTGGGTCGTGAGCTCGTTGCGCAGCCGAGCGCGGAGCTCCTGGAGTTCGGGAGCGAGACTCATCGCACGCTCCCTTCGCGATTCTGGAGCCGTTGTGCCAGGGCCGTGACTGCTCGTTGGAGCTGCTTTCGACTGGGGCGACGGGGAATCGATCCGAACACCGGAAGGCCGAGGACGGTGGTGATCTCGTCAGCGGGATAACCACCGCCGGTCACCACGAGACCTGGCCGTGGCGACCACTGCCGCACCTCTTCTGCCACAGCGGCCAGGCGTGTCAGCCCACGGCTATCGCGATGGGTGACGACCAACAGCGCGTCCGCCAATCTCAGCAGTGCCAATGTCGGCGGGTCCGGATCCACCCTGCCGAAATCCAGGATCACCACTGTTCCTGGCACGTTCGCCGCAGCGCGAAGTACCGAGGCGGGCGCCGCTACCAGCGCCACCACCGCAGCCCGGCAACGCGCAGGTTCTACCGGAGCTAGCACGATTCGCATGCCGTCAGAGAGCGTGTGGCTGTGGCGCAGTAGAACGTCTGAGCCTGAATCGCGACGGCTGGCGGCCGCGAGGCTGACCAGACCGGGTGTCGGTGGGAGTCCGAACCGCAGCGACAGATCTCCGCCGCTCAGGTCGGCTTCGACGACCACCCGCCTGCTGGCTGGCGAGTATGTACCGAGCGCGAGCGCCAAGGTGGTAGCGCCCTGTGATCCTTTCAACGTGCAGGTGGCGATCATCATCGTCCACCGCCAGCGGTCAGCACCACGGCCACGTGTTCGGATTGCTGGGAGGCGACGGCCTGAGCATCCGATTCGGACAGTTCCAGCGAGACCACTGCAAGATTCATGTCGCGCCGGTTCTCGAAGACGGACACCACGGCCGGCCAGATTCGCAATTCCCCGATGGGGTTCGCACCGGAGGGTCGTGCCAGCACGATCACGGACGCACCGGCGGACAGATTCGGCGGATACTGCCCTGGCTTGAGGGCAACAGCCGCGATCGCACGACCTTGCGCGGGCACCTTCGGTTGCCCGACCGCGGACGCGGTGAGCAGCAGACCCGCTGGCAGGCGATAGGCCGCTGGCTTGCCCAGCACGGTCGAAGTGGCGGAGGCCGGGACGAGGTCGACGCCGTCGCTGACCCTCAAGCTGACTTGTACTAGGTCCTGCGTGGTCAAGGCCTGACCGACTTCCACTGGACGGGCAAGAGCCAGCGCTTCCTCGTCGCCGGTGAGCCGTTGCATTCCAACGGCTCCTCCCACTCCGCACACCAGCACGATCACGCCCGCTGCTACTGGACGTGGGATCTTGCGCAACACGTTTGACGGCTTCATGTGATCCTCCACAAGGCATGGGGGTACCGCGACGTGTCGCTGGGACTTCGCGGCACGCCTGGGGATTGCTGGGATTCAGCGCGAGTTGAGCGCCTGGCTCTCGATGACGCGCAGCGCGGTCGAGGACGTGGTCGTCAGGTCTGGGAAGACTCCGCTCTGACCTGCTCCGGACCAGCGAATGTTCCACCGCACGGTCGTCGAGAACCGGTAGACCCCACCTGGTTGCGACGACGAGGGTCCGCGATAGACGTGACCGCAGTCTGGCGACGCGCTCTTCGGATCACGACCAGCGGCGAACGGGGTGCCAGGCCCGCTGCAGGTGATTGTGGCGCCGTCGCCGGTCGACCACACAACGGCAACCGGTTCCGCCACGGCGGTAACTGCGATGCCCGGAACGGACGCGGTCGCGCGAATCGAGCGCCAGCCGTTGCGCAGCCACAGCCATGTCGGCAGGTTCACCAGTTGCTCACCCGGAGGACTCAGCGCGATACCGGGATCGGGCAACCGCAATCGGTTGCGCGCGATCTGCGCGACCTGTTCTGGTGTGAATGCCGGTGGAGCCTGCTGACCTGCGGGCAGCCACACCGGCGGACGTGAGGCGGTGTCTTTGCCTTCCGCTGAGCACAGCAGGCGGAACCAACCGCCGGGGCCTTCCGGATGCGGCGTGCCGGGATCGACGTTGTCGACCGGTACGTACCGGCACTCGAACTCTCCAGCGGCGGTGTCGGGAGTCGGTGCGATACCTGGGGTTTGGGTGCTGGCGGTGATGCCGGCCGCGAGTTCACATCCGGCGTGTGGCTGGGGCGAGCAGTCGATGGTGCCCCACCCCGGATCGGCACTCGCTGGTGCACCATGAACCAGCACAAGGCACGAAACCGCCAGAACAGCTCGCCGAGTCAGCATGATCCGACTCCCTGCACTGCGAAGCGCGTTACCCGCCAGCTGCCGTCGGCCTGAGCTTTGACTTCCGCGATGATCGAACGTCGGCCTCCAGCTTCATCATCGACGAGTTGGTCGGTTCCCTTGCGGTACTTCAGCCACGTCGCGTCGTCACCGCAATCTCGGATCATCACGACCGTGGGTATGCCCTCGGGTCTGTCCACATTGGTCACCTTGGGATCGTTCGTGGGTCTGCCTTTCGTGACAACGCCTTTGTCGTTGTCCTCGTGCAGACTCCGGGTGATGACTGAGAGCGCGTCTCCGGCGGCGTATCTGGCCAGCTCGGGCGCCTGCCAATTGGAAGACTCAGCTGCGGCGGCCATCTCGCGCCACATCGCGAGATAGGCCGCAACCGCCTTGCGCTCTGGGGTCTCGGCCGACGAGGTGGACGTCGGACTCGCCGAGGTCGTGCTCGTAGTCGTTGGTGCAACAGCAGGATTAGGTGTGCACGCCCCTGCGAGAACTGCAGCGGCTATGACGGCTTTCACCGCGGCCTCCAGGTCGGGTAGGTAGGTGGTGCCGAGGTGGCCCCGTGTGGGGGTGCAGGGGCCACCTCGACCGGCATGCCCGGTCTGAACGTGACTTCCGGGCGAAGCTCGTCGGAGACACCTGCCAGCACGATGAGCGTGAACAGGGCGGCAGCCCGACGCTGGGCCTTTGGTGCTTCCTCGGCGATGACGGGGTCGGTTTCACGCAGTGGCAGGCACATCACGCGGCCTCCATCAGGTCTGCACGATCGCGTACAGAGCACCGCCGATCAGCGCAGGCCCCATCGCGACTCCCTGGCGGAAGCGGATGACCCTGGCCGTCAACAGAACAGCCGCCGATGCCCCTGCGAGCACGAACGCCACCGCAAACCCGGTGACCAGATGCTGCCAGCTCGACCAGCCGAGGAACAACGCGACCGCAGTCGAGAGCGTCACGTCGCCCAGCCCGGCCTGGCGAGGGGAGCACAGGTGCAGGACCATCCAACAGCTGAACACCGCGCCCATCGCCGCACATGCCCGAAGCAACGACGGCACCTCGTGCTTCGCGAGCGCCGTGCAGCCGAGCAGGATCAGTCCCCCGGCGAGCAGCAGCCCGGAGAGGCGATGGGGCAGGCGACGACAGGTCCAGTCGATCGACGAGACGACGAGCCCGATGATCACCAGCCACGACACCACGGCCACCAGATGAGGCAGGCGACACGCCACGTAGATCAACGCCGTCGCGGTGGCGACACCCACGCTCAGCAGTGGCCACACGCTCAGATAGGCAGAGACAGTCGGCTCGTTCCGTGCGATGCGCAAGCCAGCGATCATCGCGACCGGTCCGGCAACGGCGCCGAGGAGTCCGTAGTTCAGCGCGATCCACATCGCTCCTCCTCGGGTTCGCGCGATTGATCGACGAAAGTTGTCGTTCGACCGGGTGAGATCCCACGCGTGATTGCTGAGAGAACAAGACAGAACGGGCCTGGATCTGCATACCCTCACCTCCTCGGACCTGCAGCTTGCACTGCTCGTAGTTGGGGGACCACGTTCAGTGTCGACAGGTGCGGAGCAGGATCGCCAGGGGAGGGGCGTCTTCAGATGGACAGCAGACGACAGAAGACGGATGTCCAAACGACCGAGCCGACATTCCACGGACTGCTCGAACAGCTGCTGATCGAACGGCGGTTGTCACTCGCCGATGCCGGTGTCGCCGCCAGCGTCAGCAAGAGCCACGTCGGCAACCTCGTGCGAGGCCTGCGCAGACCAAGCCCCGAGATCGCCCAAGCCCTCGACAGGGCGCTCGGCGCGGATGGCCGTCTCGCCGCACTCGCCGTGCCAAAACCTCGGGCACACGCGACACGTGAACGGGTTCGCCCTGCACAGCTGCCGGGTGCCCTGTGCGGGTTCGCTCCTCGGCGCGAGCTGCTCGAGAAAGCCAATGCCGCGCTGTCCGCCCACGAGGGAGTGATCGCGTTCGACGGGCCCGCCGGCGTGGGCAAGACGACCTTCGCGGTGAACTGGGCACGCATGATCGCCGCGGAGTTCCCCGACGGGGTGCTGTTCACCGACCTGCGCGGCTACGCGCCCGACCCGCCGGAAGACCCGGCGATCGTGCTCGGCAGATTCCTCCATGCCCTGGGCGCCGCACCATCGGACATCCCCACCGACCTCGAGGGCCGTGTCGCGCTCTACCGAACGCTCCTGCAGGACACCCGCACCCTCATCGTGCTCGACAACGCCGAGAACGCCGACCAGATCCGGCCTTTGCTACCGAGCTCGCCGAAGTCACTGGCTCTGATCACCAGCCGCAACAGGTTGTCCGGCGCTGTCGTGCACCACGGCGCAGTCCGCATCACTCTGCAGCCGATGACCTGCGCCGAGGCACACGACCTGCTACGACGCCTGGTCGGACCTCGCGTCGACGACGAACCCGATGCCGCGCGGGTGATCGCGCAACGCGCAGGTCGACTTCCTCTGGCGCTGCGCATCGCGGGTGAACGCGCAAGCTTGCTGCCCACTGTTCCTCTACGCAAGTTCGCGGACGAGCTGACGCGTCATCGACCGCTCGACGTGCTGACCGCAGACGAAACAGCCGCCGTGCGAACCGTGCTGTCGTGGTCGCACGACGCACTCCCCCACCAGCTGGCCGTCACGTTCCGGCTCTTGGGACTACACCCCGGCGGACCCATCAGCATCGAAGCAGCCGCGGTGCTGACCGGTCGCACACCATTGCAGGCCCAGGGACAACTCTCCGCGCTGGCGGCCGTGCACCTCGTAGAACAAACCGCGCAGGACAGGTTCGTCATGCACGACCTCGTCCACGCGTACGCGCTGGAACAAGTCCGCGAACACAACACCCAGGAGGTCAACACTGCAGCGCTCACCAGTCTGGTCGACTCCTACCTCGCCACCGGGGCGGCAGCGACCCGGATGCTCTGGCCAGGGCGCACGCGCCGTCCGCTCGACCGACCCCACGGCCAGTTGACGACGACGCCGTTCCACGAACCGGCAGATGCGGTCCAATGGTTCGAGAACGAGCTCCAGCTCCTCGTGAGCCTCGTCCGAACCGGAGCACGCTGGAACATCACCTCGGTCGCCTACCTGCCCGTGGTCGTCAACGAGATGATCTTCCACCGCCGCGCCTGGTCGTGGTGGGTGCCCGCACTGCGCGACGCGCTGCGCATGGCCCGGCAAGGCGCCCACCGCGACGCCGAAGCCTGGGTGCTGGAAACGTTGGGCGACGCCGGCATGGACGAGTCCGACGCGTCCGCTTCCCTCGGGTACTACCGGCAGGCGCTGCAGATCAGGACCGAGCTGTCCGACCACAGTGGAATGGCCGCCTGCCACGTCGGCCTCGGACGTGCCCACCACCAGCTCGGCCGCATCGACACCGCGCTCGCCCACCTCGAAACCGCCTGCCAGCTGGGCGACCCGTGGGAGTTCGCAGTGGCGACGGCATACCTCGGCATCATCACAGCGGCGGCCGGCGACCTGGCCACGGCGCGAACGCTGCTCCTGACCGCCCTGAACATCTTCGACGAAGCCGAAGACAAGATGAACGCCTGCTGCGCCTCCACCGTGCTGGCCGGGTTCGCGGAGTCCGCTGGTGACCTCGACCTCGCGTTGCTCCACCTCGAAGACGCGCTGCGGACCTACACCTCGGTGGCCGACCGGTGGAGCCAAGCCCACATCCACAGCCGCATCGGCGACCTGCATAACCGCCGAAGCCATCACCACGCCGCCCACCAAGCCTGGACCGCCGCCGCCGAACTGCTGAGCAGCAACGCCGAACCTACCGCCGCCGGCCTGCGGCAGCAGTTGATGGACAACCTCAAGGAGGACCGCTAGTGCAGCTGACGCTCACCGGCACGCTCGACACCGACAACGACACCCTCACCTGGGCGGCGCGCGACTACGGCGACACCATCCACCACCGCCCCAACGCTGTTCTCCGTCCCGGCGACCCGACCGACATCAGCACCGTGGTGAGGTACGCACACCTGCACGGTGTGCCGGTCGTTCCGCGCGGCGCCGGACACTCCACCGGCGGCCAATCGCAGGCCCCTGGCGGCATCGTCATCGACATGACCTGCCTGTCCACCATCCACGAGATCGGCTTCGACCGGGTGGTCGTCGACGCGGGCGCACGATGGAGCGACATCGTGCGCGCGACCCTCCCCCACGGCCTCACTCCCCCAGTGCTCACCGACTACCTCGAGCTCACCGTCGGCGGCACCCTCTCCGTCGGCGGCCTAGGCGGCGCCAGCCACCACCACGGCGCCCAAACCGACCACGTCCTTGCCCTCGACGTCGTCACCCCGACCGGCGAACTCATCAGCTGCAACCCGCACGAGAACCGAGAACTCTTCGTCGCCGTACGCGCCGGCCGCGGCCGCAACGGCATCATCACCCGTGCCACTCTTCGCCTGATTCCCGCACCGGAAACCGTGGTGTGGCACAAACTCCGCTACGACGCCATCGACGAGCTCGTCGCAGATCAACGGCTTCTCGTCACCACTGATGCCTTCAACTACGTGGAGGGTCAGCTCAAGGTCCGCGGCGGCCGCTTCGTCGCCGAGCTGGAAGCCGTCTCCTTCGCAGGCTCCCGCTCCGGCCAGCTCACTGATCTCCACCCCCAAGACGGGGAGACCGACACCGTCACCTATTGGGACTTCGTCAACCGTCTCACGACCGCCGAACCGCTCCTGCGTGAGGCAGGACTCTGGGACTCCCCGCACCCCTGGTGCAACGTGATCGTCCCCGACAAAGCCGCCGAAGAAGTGTTGCGCGGCCTCGGAGGCAAACTGGGATCCACGCTCTACAGCGACTTCGGGCTCGTTCTGGCCTACCCGTTGCGCGCCGACCGGATCACCACTCCGCTGCTGCGTCTACCACATGACCGGTTGGTTTTCCTCATCGCCGCCCTGCGCTACGCACCGACTGACGCACCCGACATCGTCGCTGCGATGGAACAGGCGAACGACGCTCTAATCGCCGTCGCGCGACAAGCCGGCGGGACCCTGTACCTCGATCCGCTGTAACCGTATTCTCCTCACAGGAATACGGAAGACATCTTGTCTGTCCGTTCTGGACGCTCGAAAACTGAAGTGCACCAACCACTTCAGAGGAGCAGACCATGAACGAACAGCCCGCCCGCACCCTCATCATGATCGGGACGTTCCTGGCCTCGACGGCCATCGCCATGATGGACACGGCCCCAGCGTCGACCACGACCACGGCTCCGCGCTGCGGTTTCTACCAACTCAGCCGACCTATCCGCGACCTCACCGCGCGCTACGTCCACTGCGCCGGCACCTTCATCCTCATCAAATTCCACTGGAACAACGGCAACGCCTTCACCAGCTGCGAGCCGCCCTGGAGCGACCATCCCTTCTACGCGGACGGCCCGTACCGAGTCGTCAACGCCTACTACGTCCCCACACCACCCAGACTCGGCAACTCGGACGGCCGTGTCTTCTGCCTGACCAGTCAGCCACAAGTCTGACCAGACTCAGTCATCGCCTCGTGCATGCGCGTGAGCAACGCTTTCGACTCGGCCTCACCCAAGCTCGTCTCGTCGAGCTTGCGAACCACCTTGTCGTACCCCTCCAGGGCATCGCCCGCCTCGACGAACAAGCTGGAGTTCTCGGTCTCCACCCACACCAGCGGCTCGTACTTGGGAAAGGTCAACAACGTGAACGGCCCAGCCAAACCTGCGTGCGCCCCAAGTTCCGCAGGCACGATCCGAACCGCGATGTTCGCCCAGGTCGCCCTGCACAGGAGATGAACAATCTGTGCCGCGTGCACCTTGGCCCCGCCTACCTCAAGGCGCAGCGCCGACTCGTGGATGTAGTAGGCGCACTCCACGCGACCACGCCGGAGCAACTCCTGCATTGCGAGCTGCTCCTCAACGCGGCTCTCCAGTTCGTCCTCCGGCACCGTCGCAGACGCACGCAACACCTCCCACATGTAGTCCCTCGTCTGAAGGAAGACAGGAATCACATGCATTTGCCAGCCGACCAGCGTCTTGGCTTTCTGGAGGTTCTCGACGGCTGTGCGAAGCCACCTGGGTGAGCACGTGCCGTGCTGCTGCCACCACCCTTCGGCATCCGTGATCGAGTGAAGCGCCAGCAGATGCACAACCTCGGCGGGCTTGGTCCGGCACGCTCCGAGAAGCAGTGCGACCTCGAGCTGGTTCGCGCCGCCTTTGCCGTTCACCACGCAGGAAAGTTTGCCTTCATCCCAATCCACGATTTCGGCGATCGCGCGGGCCGACAGGCCGGTGGCATCGATGGCCGCCTGAACTCCGGCACCGAACTCACGACCACGAACGGTGGAGAGCCGCTTCGGCATGTCTAGCTCCCCACCCGATCGGTCACCAGCCGCAGGTTCCACTTCTGCTCACCAGACCCGTTGTCCGACAATGGATCCCGATACAGCAAGGACGCTTGACTCAGCCAGCAGGCCGACACTTCCTCAGATCGGAGCACCCCGTCGAGTACCGCCAACGCACGCTCGTACGGCTCGCGTTCAGCCTCGGACTCGATCCAGGTGTCGCCACCGTGCAGAGTTCGCAGCAGAACAACATCATCGAAACGCTGCTCAGCAAACCGCATCATCGTGAACGACGCGCCCTTGCCGAAGTACGACGCCACGTCACCGTTGACGACGCGGAACTCGAACCCAGGCAGTTCGTTCAGCTCCGCCAAGCGTTCGAACTGGTCCACTGTCACCTGAGCGCCCCCGACCGGGTTCTCGAGCTGCGACTCGGGCACGATCAGTCGCACACTCAACCGGCGCGGACTACCCGGCCGTGCCGCGTCCTTGAGGCTCATCGACAAGCGCTCCAGAACCTTGCGCTGCGCAGCGAGGTCGAGGTCGAGGTCGTGCGCAACAGTCCCGGACTCCACCAGCGCCGCGTGGTAGGCCTCGGTGCGTACCAGCTCCGGCAACATCTCGTCTGCGACGATCACCAGCTCACTCGCTTCAGCCATGACGTCCCACGGCGTCCAGGTCAGCCTCGTCCACGCGTCACCGTTGATCCGATCCCACATGACAGGGTCCACAGCCCGCTGCGCCACCCGCACGCAGAGCTCGATCTCCTCGTCGGATGCCTGGCACGCGGCGCCGATCGCCATGACCTCGACCGGCGACACGCGTATCCCAGCCCGGCAGAGCTGAGACAACTTCGCGGGCGAGAAACCGACCAGCTCACCCAGCTCCACGAGTGTCCAGTTGCGTTTCGTCCGCCAGCCCAGCACAGTCCGGCTCAGCGCCCGTACTTCCAGACTTGCTCTACCGGCAACAAGTTCCAGTGCCATGTGCCATCAACCTGTTCCTGATCGGTCCATTGAGGACGTTTGCAACCTGTGTCGCCGCGGGTTCCAGTGGGTGCGTTCACGCGTTGTCGCCGTCGCCGCACCGACGGCGAGATGTACCTGAAGCAACATCCGGCAGGGCGCGGCCACCCTGCGCCAGAACGGCCCGCTGCGGCATTTCCGGCAGTTGCCGTTCTCGTCCGGCTGATGCTCATCCGTGAGAACCCGCAGTGCGGCCACCAGACCCGGAACGTCCTGGCGCATCACGAACAGCGCCGACTGCCCATCACCGTCAGCCGCGACCTGCGACACGAGATCAAGGTGCTCCTGAAAGCGCCGTCGCAGCTCAGAGAACAAGACCAAGTTGGTCATCGCCGATCCCCTCACAGCTAACCGGCAAGGCGGCGCGATTCCGTCGCCTCCGCGTAGTTCGACAGCGCTTGCGCCACCGCAGCGCGAAACACACGAAGTCCTTCATCCCCGGCGTTGACTTCCTTGCAATCCAGGGCTGACGTGACGACCACCGCCGCCCGCGCGAGCACCGAGGCCTCCGCGAGCGTCAGCGCCACAACAACTCGAACCGTTCTTTTCGGCTGCGACACGTGGGTCATAAGGCACTGCTCCACCACGGCCAGGAATCGGCTGAAGCAGCGCCACGGCCAGGTACGGCGTCGACCGTGCCGTGGCGCGCCTCGCTCGCCGGGATCGGATAGCGGCAACGCCGTACAGCCACGGAGCGAGGACCGGCAACAGCATCCCCATCTCCCGACCTACCGCTCTGCCAGCGAGCGCTCATGGAGGGCGCGATCAGGAAGTAGAGCGCAGACGACCTCCGACCGACATCAATATCGCTTATCATCTCAACCCTCCTTCCGCATATCCCCAGGCGACCTTCCGGCAGCACGAGCGTACAGTCCAATATTGGACTCCGATAATGCCCCAAACTGGTGAACGTCTTCCTGCTACTGTCCGTAGCGTCCACCTTGGGTCTGAGCTCCGTTCAGGAGGTGCATGCATGGCGTCGGTGGAGATGCCTGCCTTCATCCACAACATCCAGTGCGGCCGCCTGCTCGAAGCGCTGCGTGGCGAGCGCACGCAGCGCGAAGTAGCGGGCGCATGAGGCTGGAGCCAACCGACGCAGGTCGAACTGGAACGCGGCCACAAGATCTACACGGCCGAAATCCTTGAAAAACTCAAGGCGGCACTCGGAGGAGATGCATCGACCTGGACACAGATCGGCCGGCACGCCGAACTCGGGTCCGTCTCAGTTCCGAAGACCGATCTCCGGTGGAAGTCCAAGTCCGAGCCGATGCGCAAGCTCCTCGACATGGAGCGCACAGCCACGTTGATCCGCTACAAGGCGAGCATGCTGATACCCGGTCCGCTTCAGACCACCGAACTGATGCGTTACCTCATGGAAACCGCCGGGCTCGCCGCCGAAGAAATCGATCAACTGGTTGATCTTCGCGTCCGGCGCCAGGGGGTGCTGGCCAACCCTGAGCAGCGATTCGAGTTCATCATCGACCATGCCGCGCTCACACGGGTAAACCTCATCTCGGACACCAGAGGCATCTGGGCTGGCCAGCTCAAGCGGTTGGCTCAGGTCGCTGCGCAGCCCAACGTCGACATCAAGTTCGTTCCGTTCAGCCACGGCTTCTACCCCGGACAGGAAGCCGACTACCACCTGGCCACATATGAAGCTGATCCGGCGCTGCACCTCGTCTACGTTGAAAGGTACGACGAGCAGGCGGTCCTGCACGATCCGAAGATCGTCAAGAGATACCTGGACCTGTGGCACGCGCAGGAGAAGGTCGCCCTTGGGTCGGATCAAGCGGCGAGCTTCCTTGCGTTCGTGGGTGGGCCACTGCCGTCGTGACGAATGGTGACGGCAACAGCGGAAGGATCGGCTCACGCGATGAACGAGCCATCAGCAGATCTCGATATCGGCTTCACGCTCTGGTTCAAGTCCTCCTACAGCCAGCCGAAGGACAGCTCCTGTGTCGAGATCAGGTTCGGACCTGATCAGACCGGCGTTCGCGACTCCAAGGCACCCAACTCAGGCCAGCTGGCTTTCGGCGGCGGCGCATGGACTCAGTTCAGGACCTGGGTGAGCGACGAAACCCGCACTGACACAACCACGTCCTGACGACCCGTGGCTCGGCCCGGCAGACGACCGGGTCGAGCCACCAAGGCAGGCGCTTCTCCGGGTGGGACGTTGCTTCTATTGGTTGCCCAATGCTGGGGCCCAGGGTGACCAGGTGGCGTGGCGGACTGGAAGTCCGGCCTCACGGAGCTGACTGACGACGCGGGGATCATCGTCCACGATCAGAACGACCGTGCGGCGCTGTTGAAGCTCGAGAACGCGTTCAAGCTTGACCAACCGAGCCGGTCGCTTGTCGCCTTGGGGCTGCATCAGCAGCTCACCCTGTGGCAGGCCATGTTCGGCAAGCCATCGGCGAGTCAGCTCGGCCAGCCGTACCGGCCGCCCGGTGAGCCACACGATGTCGTGGTCAGCGGCCAGTTCATGCGCCAGCTCGGCGCCGTCCGGTAGCACCGGATCATCGCCGGCCGCGTCGAAGAAGTCCGCCCACTTGGTCGGCGAGTCGGAATCGAGGAGGTGGAGGCGATGCTGGACATCCGCCACGGTCCCGTCGATGTCTATCACCGCAACCGGTCGCGTCACGCGGTCGCCACCAACTTCTCGGTGAACAGCGCGTCTGCGTCGATGAGCTGGCGGCGTCCGATGAACCGGCTGGTCACGAGGAGTCCCGCCTCGTGCGCTTCTTGTCCCGCGTGGCTGTAGACCGCGTCCTTGACCACCCAGGGCGTCAGGCCGCGCTCGAACGCGTCACACGCCGTCTTGAGCACGCACGACTCCGTGGCGATCCCGACGATCACAATGTCGGTCCAGCCGTGTTGTGCCACGGTCGCGGCGCCTTCGTCGGTGAACAGCGAATATATCGGCTTGTCCAGCACCTTGATCGCGCGCTGCGACGCCGGTATCAGGTCGTCGACGATGTCGATCTCGGGGGACTCCTGCATCCGCGACCAGTTGATCAGCCGCTCGTAGGGCGATCCCGGGTGGTTGACGAATCGGGTGAACACGGTCGCGCCGCCGGCTTGTTCCCACCGACGCACAACGTCTGCCACGTGCGGAACGATGGGCGCTGATTTGCTGGACACGAAGCCGTTCTGCACGTCCACGACCACCAGCACGCTCTTGGCCAGATCCACCTGATCATTCTCCGCTCGTGTCTCGCAGCAGTTCCAGCGCGGTCGTCAGGTGCTCGCCCAGCTCGCTGGTGTCGAGCACCGCTCGTCGCATCGCGGCGTGTTGCGCTGTCTCCTGCGGCCTGGTCATGGTCAACCGCGACCTGACCGCGCGGATCCAACGCCACCCGTACTCAGCTGAAACAACTGGATCACATCCTTGTTCCACCTGCTCGTGCACGTGGTGGCAGTAACACCACAGCGCTTGTACCAGCAGCTCGCAGTCGATCAAGTCAGAGGTCTGCAGCGCGCGTCCTACCGCCTGCGGGTAGTAGCTGAGTCCCGCCCAGCTGGCACAGCCGATGGACAAGCCGCGGATGCCGAACTCGTCGATGCGGCTGTCGCGGAAGCCTTCGCGCAGCAACGTCTGCTCGACCAGCTCCGCGTGGTGCAGGGACGGCCCGGCCTCGTCTGTTCCGCGGTCGAGCAGTACGCGCGGCATGCTCAACAGCCGCATGGCGGTGTCGAGGGCCTGGCCGCTCCACGGTGACTCGTGCAACCAGTAAGCCGACAGCACGTAGTGCGCGATGGGGGTGTCCGAGCCGGTCAGCTCGCGTAGCCACTCGGTCGCCCACTGCCTGGTCTCCCGGTAGGTCTGCCGACGCCACATCGCGAGGCTGACGATGTTCGGCACGCTCAGCTCCTCTGCCAAATGAAAGACCGCTACACCCCAAGGGAACGCGTACAACTCGCAGAGACCGCCGGGATGCTCGACCCGTCCGACGTGGCAGTCCGCCCACTGCACCGAACCAGGTACGAGGTTCGCCCGTTCGATGAGCGTGGAGAGCAGTTCGGTTCCGAGGTACACCGGCACGAACTTGTGGCTCGTGAGGCCACACGACTGGCAGCCCGTCGCTCCCGTGCTGAGGGCGCCGAACAGCTCGTGCGGTGTCGCCTCGAACGCGGCGCAGTACAACCGGATGTAGACCTCATCGCGCACTGCGGCTCTGCCGGTCTCGTGCCGGTAGATCGCCTTGGCCATGGCGCCCAGTTCAGGTGTCGTGAGCTCCAGTTCACGACCGAGGCGCTCGAACTCCCTGGCGAGCCGGTCTCGCCCCCACCCCTTGGCCTGCCGCCGGCCGATCAGCACGAGGTTCGGTGTCGGCCGCTTCCCGTCACCGGTCGCAACGGCGTCGCTGGACATGATCGATGTCCTTCCGTGTCCCTGCCTGTCATCTGCCGCGTGGTCGTCGTCCGAACCATATTTGAATCATCCCGAACGAACTCTGGAGGAGCGATGGCCCAGTGGTTGGCTGAGCAGCCCAAGACCATCGTCGTCCAGCCGACAACGCTGTGCCCGATGGACTGCACCTACTGCTACCTGCTCGAACGGCACCTCAAGCAGGAAATGACGCCGCTGGTGGCATCGGCGATCGCGGCGGGCATCTGCCCGTCGTGGGAGCCGGTCGAGGTGGTGTGGCACGGCGGCGAGCCGTTGGCGGTCGGGCTCACTCGCTTCGTGGAGTTGTTGCAGCCCTTCGAGTCCCTGCGCCGAGCAGGGCGCGTGCGGCACAAAGTCCAGACCGGCGGCGGCAGGCCGATCACCGACGCATGGTGCGACGTGTTCGAGCAGTACGAGATCAGCGTGGGCGTGAGCATCGACGGATCTCGCGAACTCAACCACCACCGCGTCGATCGCGGTGGCAACCCGATGTTCGACCGGACCATGGCGAGCATCGCGACCCTGAAACGACGCGGTCTCTCCTTCGCCGTCCTGGCGGTGGTCAGCCATGACGCCACCGGGCAGGCCACGCGGGTCCTGGACTTCATGCGGGAACTGGGCACTTCATGGGTTGGATTCAACGTCGAAGCGAAGGAGGGCGCGAACTCCCACGGACAGACACCCTCGATCGACGACGCCCGCCAGTTCTGGCGCGACACCTTCGAGTGGTGCCGTAGCAACAACGACGTGACCGTACGGGAGGTCGCGAACCTTTTCGGGTTCCTCGGCCTGACGCAAGAGCAGCGCGATGCGGACTCCCGGCACGACCCCATTCCGACGATCGCCTGGAATGGAGACGTGGTGCTGCTGTCGCCAGAACTGCTCGGGGTTCGCAGCACCACCTACGACAACTTCATCGCGGGCAACGTCCTGGTGAACGACCTGCCCGCGATCGTGCGGCGCGCTGACGAACTGCAGTACGTCCAAGAATTCACGGTCGCACTGCAGACCTGCAAACAGACGTGCGAGTTCTTCTCCTTCTGTCAGGGCGCGCACGCGGGTGATCGGTTCTTCGAACACGGTACTTTCGCCGCGACCGAGACCGACCACTGCCGAAACTCCGTTCAAGCGCCTGTCCTGGCGCTTGCCGAACTACTACAGGCGAAGGAGAGCAGATGACGGTCTTGGAGCAAATGGTGCGCGCGGTGTCCACCGGGGACAATGGATGGGCACAGGTCGTGGCCGCCAGAACCACGAGGGGCGTGAACGCCAGCGGCGTGGACTGGGGCCGCAAGGGCGGCAGCTGGGGCAAAGAAGGCGAGTTCTGGAAGAAGTGAGCATGGACGCCGTGGAGATCGAGAGAGCCGTCGAGCAACGACGCGTCTGGCTCGACAAACAGCTCGACGTGGCAGCGACGGCGCTCGACCTGAGCGTGGTCGGTCAGTCGGTGAACACTTTCGACATGCGCTCAGCCGGCGCCGTCGCCCGCGACCAGGACGGCGACGTCTGGCTGAGAGTCGTGGTGCAGGACGACGACTACGAGCCTGTCTGCCGATGGGACGGCAACGTCACTGCCAACTCGATCCGCGGCGTCGCCAAACCCGCGGTTCTCCGCTGGCACGACTGGCAGAACAACGTCGAGTACCTGCGGGGCCGGCGTATCCGGGGCGAGGTGATGACCCTCGCCCCAGGGACGACGGTCGCTCCCGGCGGCGTCCTGCACGATGACCCCCAGTTGCCCGACACCTGGTGGCAGGGCCTGCGCCGGTCACTGGCAGCGCTGGCGACGCATCCGACGGAATGGCACAACGAGTTGGGTGCGGTGGCCTTCACCATCCGCGGCGTCGAACACCACTTCGGCATCACCTTGCCCGACAACGTCTTCGCGGACATCAGCTGGACGACCGCGCACGCAGATCTGCATTGGGGCAACCTGCGCCGGCCGCAGATGTGCATCCTCGACTGGGAAAGCTGGCGTCCCATGTTCGCCGGCTACGACCTCGCCACGCTCTACTGCAACAGCCTCCTGCACCCGGTCACCGCCCGGCGGATCCGCGACATGCCCGAACTGCACACCCACAGCGGCAATCTGGCTCTCCTGTCTGCGGTCTGCCGTTACCTCTGGATCGTGGGCGAAGGCAGCGACTGGGATCCGCTCGAACCACACCTTCGGGCCGAAGCCGAGACGGTCCTCTCCAGCATGAGCAGGAGGACCGAATAAGTCGGCATCGCGCCGATCATGACACGGCCGGAATCCTTGGACGATCCGCGAGATCTGCGCTTGAAGTTGGGCTCCAGAGGCCCTCCGTCGCAGCGAAGAACTGAGCGAACTGCCGAGTCAGCGGCGTCCGCGCTCGCTACCGTCGCCTCGTGAACCTGCGGCGCGTGGATCTCGCGTTCTCGACGGCGGTCAGCTTGAAGCCGCTCTTCACCGCCCATCGAACAACTCGAGCGGAACCGTGGTGCTAGCGCACGGCATCACCGTCGACATGAACGAGGGCGGCATGTCGGGACAACTGCGACTTCCACACGGTGACAGGCTCGGACCACGGGTTCGACTCGCGCGAGCGAGGACGAGGCGATCAAAGTGACGGTCGAGGGCTCTTCGGCGGAAAGCTGGCCACGACGTGAACGTCCAGGCGCTCTACGCGCCGGTGCCCGTCGGCGAAACCTCTGTGGTCGGAACTCACTGCACCTTCGGCTACCCGAAGGAAGGTCGAATCAGCGCCGAGCAGCAGCTGCCGAGCTCCCAACTTGCCGGTTCCGAGGTGGTTGTCGGCGAGCGGTGTCAACTGACAAACAGGGTCGTGCTCTTCGAAGGCGTGCAGATCGGTGACGCCTGTGTGCTCGAAGATCGCGTTCGAGTCGGCTACGACAGCGAGCTGCACGAGTACACGCGACCGCACCAAGACCGGTGAGGAGCCACCGGTGATCGAGGCAGACACCCTGGTGGGGTTCGGGGCTCGCGTCGTCGGTGGGGTTCGGATCGGGCCACGCAGCTACGCCGCAGCGGGTCCGGTCGTTACGTAGGATGTGCCCCAAAAGCACGTCGGGACCGGCGTGAACGAGCACACACCAGCTGACTGATGGTCTGGGGAACGCTTGCAGAGCCTCCTCGCGTATTGGCGTGGTGCAACGACCCGAAAGCCTCAAGAGGCAACAAATTGTGAGTCCTCGGTGTCGCTGCCGACTTCCTGTTTTGAAACGCTGACGCACTAGTGGCGGAGCCACGGCGACTTCCACACCGGCAACCTGCTGACCCCCAATGGCCAGCTCAGCGCCATCATCGATTTCGGCGCGTTCGGGTGGGTGATCCGGCCCTCGACCTGATCATCGCCTTCACCCTCCTGTCCGCCGACACGTGGGCTACCTTCCGCGCCTTGCTCGACGTGGACGAGGCCACCTGGACTCGTGGTCGTGGCTGGGCTTTGGCCACCGGTTTGAATGCGTATCTCCATTACGCCGCCGGCGACCCGCAGACCACCGCCAGATCACCCAGGCACTCGCTGGGTAAATGGATGGCGACGATCGGCGGCGATCTACAGGATCGCCGTTGTGCAGTCACCTATCCGCGAGGCGCGGGACAACGACTGGCCGCAGCTGTGGCCGATCATCCGCGACGTCGTGACCGAACAGCAGACCATGCCCTACGACCCCGCCATGACCGAACAGGACGCCAAGCGGATGTGGCTGTTGCCCGCCCCTGCGCGGGTAACGGTGTCGACCAACAGGAGTCGGGTGACCGGCGCCGCGAACATGTACGCCAACCGGCCCGGTCCCGGCAGTCACGTCGCGTCCGGCAGCCTGATGGTCGGCCGGCACGCACGAGGCACGGGCGTGGGACGTGCCCTCGCCACCGACATGATCGACTGGGCGCGGCGGAGCGGGTTCGCGGCCATCCAGTTCAACGCCGTCGTCGACACGAACACGGCCGCCGTCCGCCTCTACGAGAGCCTCGGATTCGTCACGCTCGGCACCGCCCCCGGCGCGTTCCGTCATCCCACCGAGGGGTTCGTGGGCCTGCGCATCATGTGGCTAGACCTGTAGCTCAGCGTGCGGCCATGCCCGCGGACAGGTCGACGTCCGCCGCCGTCATGCCGGGCATGTGCAGCATGGCGAGCACGGCCTGGGCCACCTCGGATTCCTCGACCATGCGCTGCAACGCGGCCATGGACACGAACGTCTGCTCCGCGTCGTCCACGGAGACGCCGGTCTTGGCGGCCTCCAGCCGGAGGTTGCGCTCCATCCGCGGCCCGCGCACCGGGCCGGGCGAGAGGCTGTTGACGTTGACCCCCCACGGACCCACCTCGTAGGCCAGGGTCGTCGTCAGCCCCAGCACGGCCATTTTCGAGGCGGTGTACGGGGTGCGGCGGGCCAGCGGGCGTTTGCCGCTGACCGACGCGATGTTGATGACGTCGCCGCGACCGGCCGCGGTCATCGCGGGCAGGAACGCCTGGCACATCAGGAAGACACCACGCACGTTCACCGCGAACACGTCATCCCAGTCGTTCGAGTTGATGCCGACGAGTGACGCCACCGGTCCCGCGACGCCCGCGTTGTTGATCAGGATCGAGATGTCCTCATCGGACAGTTCCGTGCGCAACGCCTTGACCGCAGCCGGATCCGAGGTGTCCGCGACGGCGACCCTGGCGTTGTCGAGCCCTTCGGCGGTCTCCTCCCGCGTCTCCCGGCGGCGCCCGACGAGCACGACGCGTGTACCCGCCACCGCCAGCGCCTGCGACACCGCCCGGCCGAGGCGGTTGCCCGCACCCGTGACGAGCGCGGTCCGGCCCTCGATCTGGTTGGGGAAGACGCCGTTCACAGCTGGACGCCTTCCGGCTTCCACGGCAGGTCCGCGCCGGCGTAGAGCGCTGCCCGGACGTCACCGGACCGCGCGTGGCCCTCGAACTGCTCGACCCTCGCCGCACGTCCGCACAGCTCCGCGCTGGACTGGTGGTTGAGAACCTCTTGGTAGGTAACGGTCTTGAGATACTTTCCGACCCACAGGCCGCCGGTGTAACGGGCCGCGCCCCTGGTCGGCAGTGTGTTGTTGGTGCCGATGACCTTGTCGCCGTAGGAAACGCAGGTGCCCTCGCCGACGAACAGCGCGCCGTACTCGTGCATCTTCTCCGGCGCCTCACGGGGTTCCTGGGTGAGGCACTGGACGTGCTCGCTGGCGAACGTGTCCGCGAGTGCGTACGCCTCGTCGAGGTCCGAGACCACGATGACCTGGCCGTGGTCGCGCCACGCGGGCTCAGCGAAGTCGCGAGTGGACATTCCCGGCAGCAACGCGTCGACGTGCTCGCTCACCTTGAGCGCCAGTGACGCAGTACGACTTGTTGTTCCCGGAGACGCGGATCCGGAATAGCTGTCCCAACACAGTTGTCCTAGTACTTCTACACCGTGAGGTTCTCGGCGAAGACGCTGCCGATCAACCGGATCGAGGCGGGTCCGCCGGGGTTGATCAGCACGTCTACCTCGTGTTCTCGCAGCAGGTCGCC